>QKGJ01000403.1 GCA_003251275.1 Ignavibacteria bacterium | reverse complement strand
GGAATGGGGAATTACTTACGATAACCTCAAGGTGGATTTCTCGAAAATTATTCAACGAAGCAGAAGTATTTCCGAGAAGATTTCCAAGGGTGTCGAATTCTTGATGAGAAAGAACAAAATCGACTATATGCCCGGGTTTGGTTCGCTTGTTGGGAAGGGGATTATCGATGTCAAAGCAGACGGAAAACTCACTGAAAAAATATCGGCAAAGAGCATCATCGTAGCGACAGGCGCGCGTGCACGGTCCGTGCCTGGCGTTACTGTTGACCGCAAGAGCATTATCACGAGCACCGAAGCGATGTCTTTAAAAGAGCAACCAAAATCGCTAGTTATCATCGGAGCTGGTGCCATCGGAATGGAGTTTGCATATTTTTATAATGCACTTGGGACGACCGTGACAGTTGTTGAGATGATGCCGACCATTCTTCCGGTTGAAGATTCCGAGCTAACGAAGGATTTACTCAAGAGCTTCAAAAAACAGGGGATGGAGATACTTACCTCCACCAAGGTTGAAGGCATCAAAACGTCGGCCAAGGAAGTCGTTGTCTCGGTGTCAAGCGCGGACGGGAAGAAAGAACTCAAAGCCGAATTGGCGCTGATGGCTGTGGGAGTGCAGGGAAATGTGGAAGGATTTGGACTGGAGAATCTGGGTGTCGTTGTGGACAAGGGGCATATCAAAGTTGACAAGGATTATCGAACAAACATCCCGGGTGTCTATGCGATCGGGGATGTGATCGGTCCGCCGTGGCTCGCTCATGTCGCATCGGCAGAAGGGATTCACTGCGTAGAAGCGATTGCGGGAAAGAATCCGGAACCAATTGACTATGAGACGATCCCTGGGTGCACATATTGTCAACCACAAATTGCGAGTGTCGGGCTCACTGAGGAAAAGGCACGCGCAGCAGGTTACGAGCTGAAGATTGGCAAGTTCCCATTCAGGCCGTTGGGGAAAGCCGTTGCCATCGGCGAAACCGAGGGGATGGTAAAACTGATTTTCGATGCGAAGTATGGTGAACTGCTTGGCGCCCACATTAGTGGATCGGAAGCAACGGAAATGATTGCGGAGCTCGTGGTGGCAAAAAAACTTGAAAGTACAGGACGATCCATCTTCCACACGGTCCACGCACACCCCACCCTGAGCGAAGCGGTAATGGAAGCTGCCGCAGCTGCCTACGGTGAAGCAATTAACATCTGATCGAGAAGCGAAAAGGTGAACCCGGAACGGCTCGTCCACGTCGTCAACCTTGGCCAAACTGAATACGGTCACTGTTGGGCTATCCAAAGGAAGTTGTTCGACCTCCGGAAGGAAAACCTCATCCCGGATACGCTTCTCCTGACAGAACATCCCCACACATATACCATCGGCACTTCGGGTGACGAGAACCACCTGCTCGCGAGCAAGGATGAAATGGTAAAGCGGAACGTGAAGCTTTATCATAATGATAGGGGTGGCGATATCACTTACCATGGACCGGGACAAGTTGTTGGCTACCCTATTCTTGACTTGAATAATTTCTACCTTGATTTGCATCGATACCTTCGTGATTTGGAAGAGGTGATTATTCGGACTTTGGGAACTGTTGGAATAGAAGGGACACGAATGAATGATTACACAGGTGTTTGGGTGGGCAGCGAAAAAATCTGTGCAATTGGGGTAAAGACGAGCAAGTGGGTAACAATGCATGGATTTGCGCTTAACGTGATGACGGACCTTTCGTATTTTGAAAGGATTATTCCCTGTGGGATCTTTGAAAAAGGCACTACTTCACTTCAAGAATTGCTTGACTCTCCACCCGATAATGAAGCAGTAATGTCAAACTTGGTCCGGATGTTTGGCGAGGTTTTCGGTGTTGGAGTTGTTCACTCAAAACTTGAATCACTTCTTCCGAAGTATACACCAGCGGCCTCCTGAGAGGACCTCTCATGGGTTTGAAAAGGAAAGTCACAACAAAAAGGCGTGGAGAATTGAGTACATCAAAAATATCCAAATCCGATTCTTCTGCAAAGAAAACGAATGGTGCGTCCGGCACAACGGCAGCTTCCAGCTCAACGCAGTCGTTGACGAGGGAACAGGTCGTGAGCGCGTACAGGAATTGTATCTCTGCCCGTCTTATCGATACGAGGATTCTCTCCCTCCTGAAACAGGGGAAGTGTTTTTTTCATATCGGCGGTTCGGGACACGAGATCGCCCAGGTAGCGATGGCGCTTGCTATGAAACCCGGATACGATTGGGCATACCCATACTATCGGGATCTTGGTTTCTCTCTTCAGTTCGGATATACCATTGAAGAGATCATGCTTGAGGCGCTCCACCGAAAAGGAGGGCCGAGTAGCAACGGATTTGCGATGCCGTTCCATTACGGCCACAAGAAGTGGAGGATCATCGCGCAGTCGAGTCCAACCGGAACGCAATATCTTGGCGCAGTCGGTACGGCCATGGGTGCAGCGATGGATGGAAAGGATGAAGTAGTGTATGTATCGTCGGGCGAAGGAGCAACGTCGGAAGGTGAGTTTCATGAAGCAGTGAACTGGGCCGCTCGCGGAAAGTATCCCGTTATTTTTCTTATTCAAAATAACAAGTATGCTATTTCCGTTCCCGTTGCCGACCAGCTTGCCGGTGAATCGGTCTACGGAATGGTAGCAGGGTATAAAGGACTGAACCGGTACCGGGTTGATGGCTGTGATTTTGCAGCAGTGTATGATGTTGCGGCCGAGGCCGTTGCAAAAGCACGTGCGGGGGAGGGCCCCAGTGTGATCGAGGCAGATACTGTTCGCTTGCTCCCTCACTCATCTTCCGATGATCATCGAAAGTATCGAGATTCGAAGGAAATCGAAGACGACCTCAAGAAGGATCCGATTCCTCGATTCGAAAAATTCCTAATCGAAAAGGGCTTTCTCACTTCTGACGAAATCAAAAAGATGAGAGAAGAGATAATTGATCGCATCAATTCGGCTGCAGAAGCAACTGAAGAGTTGCCGATGCCGGCAGGAGATGACCTGGAGCGCTACGTTTACTCTCCTCGTGTTGTCGTCCCTGCGGTCGGATTTACAGAGCCTGTCCACAAAGGTTCTTCGATCGTTCTTGTTGACGCGATCAATCATGCGTTGCATGAAGAAATGGAAGTGAATCCTAAAATGTTAATCTATGGAGAGGACATTGCAGGAAAAAAAGGTGGAGTATTTACCGCAACAAAAGGCTTAACGGCCAAGTTTGGGAGGGAACGAGTCTTTAACTCGCCTCTTGCGGAAGCAAGCATCATAGGCACGGCCTTTGGACTTGCAGTACGGGGCGACTATAAACCGGTCGTGGAAATTCAGTTTGGTGATTACATATGGCCTGGGTTCATGCAACTCCGGGATGAAGTTGCGATGCTTCGTTTTCGTGCGAACAACGAGTGGGCCTGCCCGATGGTGGTCCGTGTTGCTGTCGGCGGCTATATCCATGGCGGCCTTTATCATAGCCAATCGATCGACGGCTTTTTTACTCATATTCCGGGACTGCGGGTCGTTTTTCCTTCCAATGCCGCAGATGCGAAGGGATTGCTGAAGACAGCATGCAGGGAAGAGGACCCAGTTCTCTTTCTTGAACACAAGGGACTGTACCGGCAGGGGTTTGCTGCATCGCCTGAACCGGACAAAGAGTATCTGCTTCCGTTTGGTGTGGCGGGAATAAGGAAAGCCGGAAACGATATCACGATTCTCACTTGGGGCATGCTCGTTCAGCGCTCCTTGGACGCTGCGGCGAAAATTGAAGAGCAGCATGGAGTGAGTATTGAAGTGATCGATTTACGAACACTCAATCCTTTGGATAAGGAGACCATCCTTTCATCCATCCGCAAAACCGGCAAGGTTCTCATTGTTCATGAGGATACCTTGACCGGAGGATTCGGAGCTGAGCTTGCGGCGATTATCTCCTCCGAAGCGTTTGAATCCCTTGACGCTCCGGTGACTCGCGTTGCGGCTAAAGACACGCCTGTCCCGTATGGTCCTTTGCTTGAGAATGCAATGTTACCGCAGGAGTCAGATGTGTTTGTCGCTCTTGAAAAGCTCGCGAGGTACTAAGCGAGAGGAGCTTCGGACCCTTCGAATGACAGTAACCCATCAAAAGACGAAAGAGCCCTCCGTACCCGAAGTGAAGCTTTCCAGTCAGCAACGGATGGATTTGTACCGTTATATGCGCCTTACGCGGGAAGTGGATAACGCCATTCTTAGGACCTACAAGCAGGGAAAGGTGGTAGGAGGCGCATATTCGTCGTATGGGAATGAGGCAACCGCCGTTGGAAGTGCCTTTGCGCTGCAATCACACGATTATCTCTTCCCGATGCACCGTGATCTTGGCGCTCACCTGGTGAAGGGTCAAAGCCTCGAGCACATCTTCCTGCAACAACTGGCCCGTGGCAACAGTCTCACAAGAGGACGGGATGGCACTGGCCACTATGCCGATCCGGCCCTTAAGATCTACGGGAATGTCAGTCACCTTGCAGCAATGATTCCAATGGCGGTCGGTGTCGCACTTGCATCCAAGATGCGAAAAGAGAACGCGGTCGTGATGAACTACATCGGCGATGGTGGTTGCAATGTGGGCGATTTTCATGAAGGTCTGAATATGGCAGCGGTCATGAAACTCCCGTTCATCCTCTTGATCGAGAATAATCAATTCGCCTACTCCACTCCCTCGAGCAAACAATCCGCAGCGCAACGCTTGTCCGATCGGGCCCTGGGCTATGGAATTCCCGGATACACAATTGATGGGACGGATGTGGAGAAGGTCCATCGGTACTGCGTGGAAGCGGTGCGTTGCGCGCGCGAGGGGAAAGGCCCGACACTCATCGAGACAATCACGATGCGGATGCATGGTCATTCTGCCTCAGACGATGCGTCGTATGTACCGAAAAGAATGCTGGAAGATTGGAAGAAAAAGGATCCTGTGGAGAAGTATGAAAGAATCCTTCGGAATGACGGTGTGCTCACCGATGCGCTACTCCAGGATATCGAGAAAAAGATGACTCGTCAAATCGAAGATGCTCTGGCACATGCCGAGACAAGTCCGTATGCTCGGGGGGAAGATGCCACGGAGGGAGTGTTTGCACCCTGATGCCGATGATGACTTACATCGAAGCAATCTCCCGGGGAATGTGGGAGGAGATGGAGCGCGATTCGTCCGTCTTCTTGATCGGTGAGGATATCGGTGTGTACGGGGGGGCATTCAAAGCAACGAAGGGTTTTGTCGAGCATTTTGGAGAGGAGCGCGTTATCGACGCAGTGCTCGCCGAGGCGGCAATTATTGGTGCTGCAATCGGAGCGGCAGTCGTTGGGATGCGGCCGATTGCAGAAATGCAATTCTCCGATTTCGTTACATGCGGGTTCAACCAGATCGTGACCAACGCCGCGAAAACGCATTACCGCTGGCATCTCCCTGTCCCGCTCGTTATCCGACTGCCAGGAGGAGGATATATTCACGGCGGTCCATATCATTCTGCAAATACAGAAGCATGGTTCTTCCACGTGCCCGGGCTGAAGATCGTAGCCCCGTCAACCCCACGTGATGCGAAGGGT
>QKGJ01000353.1 GCA_003251275.1 Ignavibacteria bacterium | reverse complement strand
ACTAGTTCTCACTGGATGATTCTCGATTTTGTTGACGTGGTGCTTCATGTCTTTCACAAACAAACGCGACCATTCTACAATCTTGAAAAACTCTGGGGCGACGCGAAAATAGAGAAACTCGCAGAGTCGGTTCGCGGCTCGCGTGCAAAGAAAAAACCGGCGCGTCCCGTGAAGGCCAGGAAGAATTCAGTCGGCAGCACAAAGACCCGCCGGAAAGCCATGTCGTGAAACGGTACCTGTGGGAAAAAATCATGGCATCGCTGAAGGCGATCGGGGTAGATGAAGAGGTGACGATTACCTTCGAGAAACCGCGACAGCCGGAACACGGCGACCTTACCACCAACATCGCTTTGATTCTCGCCAAGAAAGCGGGCAAGAACTCCCGTGACCTCGCGCGCGATATTCTTGCCCACATGGAGATCGATAACACGCTTGTTCCCAAAGCAGAATCGGCCGGCCCGGGATTCATCAACTTTGCCTTCTCTGCGGAATTCTACCGGCAGCAGTTTGTCGCGATGCTGAAGAATGAAGCGACCTTCGGCAGGACAGACGGCGGCAAAGGAAAAAAAGCGCAGGTAGAATTTGTCAGCGCAAACCCTACGGGGCCTCTCACGGTCGGTCATGGGCGTAATGCGGTTTTTGGAGATACCATCGCGAATTTGTTGGAATGGACTGGCCATGAAGTAACACGTGAGTATTACTTCAACAACGCCGGTCGCCAAATGCGTGTCCTTGGGGATTCAGTCCGGCTCCGTTATCTTGAAGAGCTTGGGGACTCGCCCTCCTTCCCCGAGGACTATTATCAGGGCGAATACATTCGGGAGATTGCTCGGCACCTGAAAAAAGAGTATGGCGATGCACTTCGCAACGAGAGTGCAGAGGGAAGATTCAAGGAGCGGGCAGAGAAGGAAATCTTCGAGGATATCAAGAAGACGCTGCGGTCGCTCAGCATTGAGTTTCAGTCGTTTTTCAACGAAGACTCCCTTTACAGTGGGGGCAAGATTGAGGAGCTCGTCAGAGAGTTTCGCAAACGAGAACTTGTGTACGACAAAGATGGTGCCCTCTGGCTGAAGACATCGGAACTTGGGAGCGAAAAGGACAAGGTGATTGTGAAGAGCAGTGGCGAACCGACGTACCGACTTCCGGATATTGCCTATCACCGCGAGAAATTCCACCGGGGCTACGATTTGATGATCGATATCCTTGGCTCAGACCACATCGCGACCTATCCGGACGTTCTTGCAGCCATCAAGGCTCTTGGGTATGACTCAGACAAGGTCAAAGTGCTGATTCACCAGTTTGTGACGATCCTCCAGGAAGGCGAAGTGGTGAAGATGTCGACGCGAAAAGCAAACTTCATTACCCTGGATGAATTGATCGAAGAAGTGGGTGCCGATGTGGTTCGTTATTTCTTCCTGATGCGGAGCCACGCGAGTCATCTGAATTTTGACCTGAAGATGGCAAAGCAGCATTCGGACGAGAACCCGGTCTTTTATCTCCAGTATGCCCATGCGCGGATCGCGAGTATTGTTCGCCATGCAGAAGAAGAGGGACGAAGCGGGGATACTTCTTTTTCTCCATCACTCTTGCGTGAACCGGAAGAGATCGACCTTATTAAAGTCCTGCTCCTATTTCCGGAAACTGTTGAGTCATGTGCCTCGGCCTATGAGCCCCATCGCCTGACTGAGTATTTGCACACGGTGGCGGGAGTATTTCACAAGTTCTATCACGAACATCGTGTCGTCAGCGATGACGCCGCGCTCACAAGCGCGCGCTTGGCGCTTTGCCGTGGCACAGCCTCCGTTCTCAGGAATGGATTTGCAATACTTGGGATTTCGGCTCCAGAGCGGATGTAGCGGAAGTCGTTCATTCCATTGACTTTCGGGAGGGCAATTCTTACATTGTTTTCGTCACGCGCCGTGATAATGTTCGAGTAAACACTCCGGAGGATCTCCCTCGTTTTTTTCTACTAGTTTGTGCGACATCTGTGGTTCTGTCTTCCCTCTAGGACGCAGTCGATTCCAGTTTCGTAATTGTTTGTAATTCTAGATCATCACATTGCAGAGCAACGTGTTCAAACCAGGAGTAATTGACGGAATAGTAGCGAAGCCCCTTCAGAGATTTTTTGATGATAGGGGATGGCTAGTCGAAACATTCCGACATGATGAGCTCCGTGAAGCAGACTTCCCGGTTATGGGTTATGTCTCGGTGACCAGGGCCGGCGTTACTCGTGGGCCACATGAGCACATCGATCAATCAGACAATTTTGCCTTTCTCGGCCCTTCAAACTTCAAAATCTATCTTTGGGACAACAGAAAGTCGTCGCCGACATATAACATGAAGCAGGTCATGCTTGCCGGAGAGGATGAGCCCCGTTCGATTGTCATTCCACCGGGTGTGGTGCATGCGTACAAAAATGTGGGCGATGTGGACGGGATGGTTCTGAACTTTCCTAATCGTCTCTATGCCGGCAAAGGAAAGAGGGGCCCGGTGGACGAGGTGCGCCACGAAGATGATCCAAACACGCCATATGTCCTTGATTGAATGAGCCTGAGGCAGAACATACTCGTTACTGGTGGAGCAGGGTTCATCGGAAGCAACTTCGTCCGTTACATGCTGAAGCAGCATGGTGAGATTGCGATAATAAACCTCGATGCGCTAACCTATGTAGGCAATCTTGAAAACCTTGACGACGTAAACTCTGACCCTCGTTACACTTTTGTAAAGGGCGATATCAGAAATCGGGAAGACCTTGAGACTTTATTTAGTTCGAAACCCATTGATGCTGTAGTTCATATGGCAGCAGAGTCTCATGTCGATAGGAGCATCGTTGGGGCCGGGATCTTCGTTGAGACAAATGTTCTGGGGACACAAATCCTTCTTGAGGTTGCGAAGACACATGGCGTCAAACGGTTTGTGCACGTCTCGACCGATGAGGTGTACGGTTCGCTCGGAGAGACAGGGAAATTCACCGAGTCGGCACCTCTTCACCCCAACAGTCCATACGCCGCGAGCAAGGCTGGCTCGGACTTGCTTGCGCTCGCCTACCAGCACACGTTTGATTTTCCGGTGGTTGTGACAAGATGTTCCAATAATTACGGACCATATCAATTTCCGGAAAAACTGATTCCTCTTATGATCATGAATGCGCTTCAGGACAAACAGCTCCCGGTCTACGGAGACGGACTTAATGTGCGAGACTGGTTGTACGTTGAGGATCATTGTGCCGCGATCGATGCAGTACTCCAACAGGGGGTTCCCGGCGAAGTGTACAATATCGGTGGCAACAATGAGTGGAAAAATATTGATATCGTGAAACTGATCTTGAAAAAACTAGACAAACCTGACAAGCTTGTCTCCTTCGTAAAGGATCGTCCCGGGCATGACCGACGTTATGCCATCGATGCCTCGAAGATGAACGAAACTTTGGGATGGAAGCCTGCCCATACATTCGAAAAAGGAATCAGCGATACAATTGACTGGTATCTGAACAACCAGAGCTGGTGTCATCGCGTGATGAGCGGTGAGTATCAAGAATACTACAAGATGATGTACCATGAAAGATAAACTGTTCGGTGCGTTGATCCTTTTGATTTCTGCGGGTCATCTTTCCCTTTCCCAAACGGACAAGACCGGGATGGGTATGGATTTACAGGATCTGGAAAAATTGAAAACGCAGAGCGTCCAGACTGCCCAGCCGAAGGGGTTGGCCCTTGAATCCACCATCGATCCTGAACACTACTTCGTCGGGCCTTCAGACGTCTTCTCCGTAAATGTCTGGATTAGTCCACCGGTTAGTTTTCTTCTGACGGTCACTCCCGAAGGAACTCTCATCATCCCGACGGTGGGAGAGGTTCGCGTCTCCGACATTACCCTTGCTGAAGCGAAGAAGAAAGTGATGGAAGGGATTGGAAAAAGCTATCGGTCCAGCAATGTGACGATGACACTGGTGACACCCCGTCCCATTGTTGTGATTGTTTCTGGAAATGTGGTCAACCCTGGCTCCTATGAGCTGGCGGCGTATTACCGCGCAGATAAAGCAATTGAAGAAGCAAACACTCTTCGCAGGGATCAACTCCAGTGGCAACATGAAGATGCTGAACGGACCATGTCCCGCCGCAATATTTTGATCCGACGAAAAGACGGCAGCAATGTCTTTGCCGACCTTCAAAAATTCCGTGTCACGAAAGAAGATAAGTGGAATCCCTACTTGCGAGAAGGGGATGTCATCGTCGTTCCTCGGACAGACATGAAACAGAACGTCATTGGGGTATACGGCGAGGTCAACCTGCCAGGACGATATGAATTTGTTCAGGGGGATAGTGTCAAGGACGCGATTCGCATAGCCTACGGTCTGTCCAAGGAAGCCGTGGTGGATACCATTGAGTTGACTCGGTTCTTGCCTGATCGGACTGGTCTTACCACTACCGTTCTCAACGGAAGGCTCCTTTTGGATGGGGTTATGCCGGACGTTGCATTGCAGCCGGGCGACCGGATAATTATTCGCGGCCGACCTGACAAACGCGCCGATTTCGTTGTGAGAATATACGGTGAGGTCAACTATCCCGGCGTATATCCTATTACCCGCTCGGGGACTAAGCTCTCCCAGGTCATTGCGAGTGCAGGTGGATTCACAGAGTTCGCATCCATCAAAACAGCTCAACTGGTTCGGCGTTCAGTTGAGCCTCGTGAAATTGAGTTGGAACGATTAGAGAGTTCTAGAGGTGGCGTTGCTGCTGAAGACAGCCTCTATTACTATCTTGAAACAGAATTGAGAATCAGAAAAGAGGTTGTCACGGTTGATTTCGAAAAGCTCTTTGTTGAGGGGGACTCGACGCAGGATGTCACGTTGCGGGATGATGACTTTATTAGCATTCCACAGCGCCGAAAGACAGTGTACGTTTTCGGCCAGGTTGCAAGCCCCGGACACATCCCCTTTTCTGCCAACCAGGACGTGAAGTATTATCTTGAGAAGGCGGGTGGTCTCACCGATAGGGCGCGTGAGAGAGATATCAAGATTGTGAAAGCAAAGACTCGACAATGGTTATCAGAAGACCTCACGACAATTGAGGAAGGCGATTATGTCTGGGTTCCAAAGGAGATCGAAAAGTCATTTGCCTATTACTTAAATATCGTCGGTCAGACAGCTGCCATCTTGAGTGTTGGAATTAGCTTGGCACTGCTGGTTATCCAAACAAACAAGTGAAAATTGTCTTTTCTGAAATAGAATTATTTCCGTTCAAGATGCCTCATGAGGTGCAATAGGAGATGAAGATTAACGACGAAGTTACCGGTTCCAACAATCAAGAATCAGGAACCTGGAATTTTTTGGAGATAGTTTCAATCCTGCTTGAGTGGAGACGATTTATCCTAGTCAACTTTCTGCTGGTAACGCTGATTGCAATAGTTGTCAGTTTGATCCTTCCGAAATGGTACAGAGCGACTGCTTCTATTCTCCCTCCAAAAGAGCCCGACATGTTTGGTTCACTCGGTGCTGCTAGCTCCGTCCTCAAAGGTCTCACTTCAGGGCGATCTCTGAAAGGGCTTGGGCAGAGCCAAGGCGCG
>QKGJ01000275.1 GCA_003251275.1 Ignavibacteria bacterium | reverse complement strand
GATCCGAAGAACCCGCGAAGTCTTAGCGAGAATCTCGTTCAGACAATCTACGAAGATAAATCCGGGATTCTCTGGTTTGGAACCCAAAGCAGCGGACTCGACCGGTTCGACAAAATCTCTGGAACATTCACACATTTTCGAAATGATCCCGCAAATCCGAAAAGCCTTAGTGATAATCGAATCTATGCGTTGCTCGAGGATCGAAGGGGCGACTTCTGGGTTGGGACGTACGGAGGCGGTCTCAATCGATTTGATAGAGCGAACGGAACCTTTAGAGCGTATACCCATCACGACTCCATTCCCGGGAGTCTGAGCGCGCCCGGAGTCTGGTCGCTGTATGAAGATCGGGACGGTGTTCTGTGGGTTGGAACCTACAAAGGGGGGTTGGATAGGTTTGACAGAAAGACTGAAGCGTTTACGCATTTCAACGTGAACCCTTCCGATCCGACATCGTTGAGCAATGAATCCGTCCTTTGCATTCATGAAGATCGAAGAGGGGATTTGTGGGTTGGGACGATGAGCGGACTCAACCGCTTCAATCGGGAGACGCAATCGTTCAAACGGTATCTGGAAAAGGATGGACTCGCCAACAGTTATATTCTCGGAATTCTTGAGGATGATCGGGGCAATCTCTGGTTGAGTACCGTCAAAGGCATTTCCCGATTTGATCCTCGTGAGGAAACATTTCGGAATTTTGACAAGAGCGATGGCTTGCAGGGTGATGAATTCAACCAGGGCGCATTTGCAAAAGATCATCGAACAGGCGAAATGTATTTTGGCGGGACAAACGGATTTAATCTATTCCACCCCGATAAAGTTGTCGACAACCAATATGTCCCGCCTGTTGTCTTCAGCTCGTTCACGCGGTACAACACGGACGATGAGGAAGGGAGACCGATTATTGAAAAGGGGATTGCAGCCAAACCGGAAATCATCCTTTCATATAAAGACAACGTCGCGACCTTTCAATTCGCCGCTCTGAGTTTTCACAACACGTTCAAGAATCGTTATGCGTACAAGCTGGAAGGCTACGGGGAGAATTGGATTCAACTTGGAACCGAGCGGCGTGCCACGTTTACTAACCTCGACGGGGGTGAATACATTCTGCGTGTCCGCGGGTCGAACAACGACGGCGTGTGGAACGACACAGGGACTTCCATCAAGCTCATCGTGAACCCACCATGGTGGAAAACCACGTGGGCGTACTCGGGCTATGTTCTGATCATTTTCTCGCTCTTGTATGGGGCGAGAAGAGTTGAAATTAACAGGCGTGAGCAAAAAGCCCAGATAAGAGAATCGCAGCTGCGAGCAAAAGCCGTTGAAGCGGAAAAGAAGGTGTTGGAAGTGGAGAACGAGCGCAAGACGAAAGAGCTTGAGGAGGCCCGGAACCTGCAGCTGTCCATGCTTCCCCGTGAAGTGCCAAAGCTTCCTCATCTGGAGATTGCCGTATTCATGAAAACTGCGACGGAGGTGGGAGGAGACTACTATGACTTCCATACGGAGAAAGACGGCACACTGAATATCGGCTTTGGAGACGCTACGGGCCATGGCATGCAAGCCGGAACGATTGTAACCCTGATGAAGGGCTTTTTCACTTCGGACTCCTCACGGCTCGACATACAGAGTTTCTTCAACCACTGCAGCCGGTCGATCAAGGAAATAAAGCTTGGAAGATTGCTCATGGCATTCAGCCTTTTGAAGATGAAGGGGAATAAGATGTCCATGTCGAGCGCTGGGATGCCACCGATGTTCCTCTACCGGCAGGATTCAGGTGCGATTGAGGAAGTCCTGCTTAAGGGAATGCCGCTTGGTGCTATGAAAAGCTTTCCTTATACTTTGTACGAGGCCGACTTGAAGCCGGGGGACACGGTGCTTCTCCTGAGCGATGGTTTGCCTGAGCTAAAGAATGACAAGGGCGAAATGTTCGACTACGAAAGAGTGCATCGAGAATTTGCCGACGTGGTGAGCAAGCCGCCTGAGGAGATTGTCAATCACCTGGTGAAAGCGGGGGAGACCTGGATGAATGGTGCTCTCCAGGACGACGACATTACGATGCTTGTTATGAAGGCGAAAGCATAATCAAATTCAGTCCGCAGGCTACAAACCGAAAGGAATCCAATGAATAATGTAGTGGCGCTTAAAGTATCGCTCCCGAAGATTCCGGACATTGAACTTGTGGCGCTCGAGGGACTGGATCGGCTTGCCCATCACATGGGAATTGTAGACGAGAAAATTGGCGAAGCCAAGGTGATTGTCACTGAAGCAATCATCAATGCCTTCGAGCATTCCGGCAACCCGAATTCTTCAGTCGAGGTTGAATTTACCATGACCAAGCAGGAGCTCACGATCCTGGTGAAGGACTTTGGGAAGGGATTCGAACCGCTATCCATCGAGGAACCGGACATCAAGAAGAAGATGGGCACTCAGGATAAACGCGGCTGGGGCTTGAAGCTTATGAAGACAATGTCCGATGATTTTCGCATCAAGTCGGACGAGCAGGGAACGAGAATTACGATCAAGAAAATACTCAGTTAAGGCAAGGAATGGAACAGCAATTCAATCTCACTTCAGAAGTACGGAACAACTGCCTGGTGATTACAACCTCGGGGTATGTCAACAACGTGGGTGGAGAGGCGATAGCGACAGAGTTTTCAAAGCATTTCGAGAACGGCACAAAGCAAGTGATCATCAACCTTGAGCAATCAAAAGTCGTCAACTCCATCGGCATGTCATTTCTCATCGATATTATCGACCAGCTCAATGATGTTGGCGGGAAAGTTGTCTTTACCAACCTCGATCCGGCGGTCGATAAGATGCTGGCAATCATGGGCCTCTTTCAATTTGCCGGGAAAGAGAAATCCGTGGACGAAGCATTGAAGATTCTTTCCGCCTAACCTACTATGTCACATCCAGTTCATGCATTGGAATATCGCCTCTTGAGCACGCTTGAGACGCTTCGCCATGGATTTGAACCGGTTGCCAACGCGTCGTCAATCAAGGAGATGGTACGTCTGTTTATCGACCTTCTTCAAAAGGAGTTCGTAAAAACGGACGTCGGTCTTTTTCACAAGGCGGGGGACAATGGTTGGGTGAATCTTTCAGGAAAGGAGGGGGAGAGCTCCAAGGCGGTATCTCTTCTCTCCGAGAGGAAAGTGGGATTCAGCTACGTGGATGAGGCGCGAACAACAATCAGTGTTGTTCACCATCTTGCCGATAAAACATTTCTGGGAATCCTGCTGACGCGCAATGACGCCAGCATGGCATTCGATGAACCGGATAGAATTCTGCTTCAACTGCTCCTCCTTTACTTCGACAAGAGCTATCAAGGCCTGGTCCATCGGCGCAATGAGAAAGATCTGGTCTTTTCGTTGAATCACCGCGTTCTTCAACTCAACAGCCTTATCGATACCGGTATCGAGATCTCCAATTTGCAACGGGAGGGATCGCTTCACCAATTAGCGCTTGAGAGGGGAGCAGCCCTCACGAATGCTTCACGTGGAGTGCTGACTGTAGCGACGAGAGGAAAAGAGGTGGAGCGTTATCTCTTCCCGGAAGGGGATGAACAAGAAACGAGGACGAAGTTCAGGATCGAATCGTCTTTTCAGTTTTTTGACAGCACGTACAAGTTTGAGCTGATGGAAAAGGAGAGTCGAAGCGGGATAATCTCTTTCGATGAAACGGACCAGATGCTTCTCAATGCGCTCACACGCCAGGTGCATGCGTCTCTGGAAAACCGATATTTGTTGCAGCAGACGCTTGACAAGCAAAAGATCGAGCAAGAGCTGGCGGTCGCAGCCTCGATTCAGCAACGCATCCTCCCGAAATCTCTCCCCGCAATTAATGGCTATGATGTTCACGCCACCAACATCCCATCGAAGTCAGTAGGGGGAGATTATTACGACTGTATTCCGTTGGAGAATGGACAGGTCGCTCTTATCATTGCCGATGTTTCAGGCAAGGGAGTTCCGGCAGCGCTGCTCGTGAGTAGCTTCCACGCGTACTTGCATGCATATCTTGAACAAAATGTTTCTCTTATTCCCCTCACCCAACAACTAAACAGCGCTATCTGTGCCGCGGCGACCGATGATAAGTTTATTACGGCTTTCATCGCGCTCCTTGACCCAAAGTCCGGGAAAGTGGAATGCCTGAGTGCGGGCCATAATCCCGTTTACGTTCTCCAAAGAGACAAGACTGTGAAAGAGCTTACTGTTGGGGGCGTCGCGTTGGGAATGCTGGAGATGGACTTCCCGTATCAGAGGGAGGAAATCACCCTGGAACCGGGAGAGAGCATGCTGTTGTACACGGACGGAGTTACTGAGGCAATGAATGAGGAGGGGGAATTATACGACGAGAAGGTTCCACTAAAACAATTCGCAGTGGAGAATAAAGAACAACCTTCGAAGGAATTTGTCCAGACGCTGGTTTCCGATATTATGCGGTTCGCGGGGTCTGCCCCGCAGGCGGATGACATCACCGCCCTTTATATCCGTCGGAGATAGTGTAGCGCGGAGAGGGAGGGATTCGAACCCTCGATAGCCTTACGACTATACTAGTTTTCGAGACTAGCGCCTTCAACCACTCGGCCACCTCTCCAGGTGTGCATTGCAAATTTCGGCGTCAATATAAGAAAGATTTCTTCCCACGGCAAGAATCTCGTCATTTGTCATTACGAAGACTTTGCAGCGTCGGACGGTCTGCTCTGGTGTTCGATCATGCACTGAGTGATCAACTTCCCCACAGTAGCAGATTTTGATCCTTTATTTGGTGGACTCACAACACCGTTCGATACTTGCAAAGAGTGTTAGTTGTGTTGGAGTTCAAGACTGTTTTGTCTGTTTGGGCTTCACTACTATCTTGACAATGACTATCCTTTGGTATACATTTAGCGAGATAGACATAGGTCGGAATTGTGAACAGAGACCTTTGGTTCACCGGTTTAGACCTGAAGGCGATTGCCTCAATCTCTCAAATCTCTTCAGACAACACCTCCATTTCTCACCCTTGAGCCGCAGGAGTTTCACATCTTGCTGGACGTTCATAGTTCGCGCCGTATAAAGAATTCAGTTCATTCGCAGACGTGGCGTTACCGCCTAAAGTATTTACAGCGGGGTAACGCCACAGCTATTTCAAGCAAGTACCATGAATAAATTACTCAAGTAAACAGCATACAACAGGTCAATTTGATGGGAGGTTAACTTATGCCAACCTATGAATTTGAATGCACAAATTGCAAGAAAATATTTTCACTTCAAATGTCAATCTCTGAGCATGATAAGGAGAATAGATTTGCTTGTCCAAAATGTAAGTGTAAAGATGTTAAGAGAGTGTTTTCACTTTTTACTGCTGTAACATCGAAGAAGAGTTGAAACTCAATCGTCAAGATAATAGATAAGTTTCAGTTCATTTACACACGTGGCGTTACTGCCTGATTTTGTCGCATCGGGGCGACGCCACTGTTGTTTTTGGCATCGATTCATCCACAACTCCAAACCTCCCAAGTGGAGTTTATTTCTATCGACTGCTGTCGGGAGATTTTGTCGAGATGATGAAGATGTTGCTACTCAAATAAAAATCCAGCGGCGATGCTTTCCGTTATC
>QKGJ01000284.1 GCA_003251275.1 Ignavibacteria bacterium | reverse complement strand
GGCGCTCGGCCAATCGGATTACTCTCAGTGGCAATTCCGAAAGAGGATAGCATCAACGGGAGGTGAAGGATTTGCACGCGTCCTTGTGGACGATGAGCTTCACGATCGGTCTGCTTCCAACCTCTCTGATCTCCGCATCATCAACGCAGAAGGATTCGAGGTTCCGTTCGTCATTCTCCGGGGCGAAGAGTGGAGGAAGAGCGAACGGCGCACTGGCAAGGTGCTCAACAATTCTATCGATCCACGGGGCAACTCCACGGTGGTTCTTGACCTTGCGGAGCGGGGTATTTCGCATAATCAGGTGCGCCTCGTACTTGATGGACACAACTACCGAAATCGTGTTGAAATCTATGGCGGGGATGATTCGCGAACCTGGAATCTGCTCCGCAATGACGGCGCTATATTCGACTTCAGTTCCCGCGATGACTCAATTGCTCAAACAACCGTCCGCTATCCGGAAGCGATCTTTCGATACCTCAAGATCGTGGTTCTTAATGAAGGAGCTCCGCCGAAGATCATTCGCGATGTTGTCTTATCCTCGGAAACTTTTCCCGCCCGAACGACCCGCACGATCACTACCAAAACGATTAGTCGAACAAAGGATGGAATACGCAAGCAGAGTTTCCTCTTGATCGATGTTGGAAGCAGGAACATTCCGCTGATTCGAGTTGACATTCAAACGAGCCTTGAAAACTTCTACCGCACTGTCTACATACTGGCCGGGAACGACTCTGCTTCACTTCAGCGGGTTGGAACGGACGTGGTCTTTCGTTATTTGACCCCTTCCTTCACTAACGAAAAGCTCAGTATAACTTTTCCGCCAACGCCCGCACGTTTTGTCAAGATCATTTTCTTGGATCGTGACGATCAGCCTGTTCCGATTGCAGGCGTCGAGGCAACGGCACTTCAATACACGGTTGTCGTTCGCCAGCTTCAGGATCCAGAGTGGATTCTCTTTGCCAATCCCGGAGCGGCAGCTCCTTCGTACGATTTGGCCCGAACCCTGCGGTATGTTGATCTTGATAATGCCCCTCAGTTATCCATCGGTCCCCTGGAGGCAAATCCCGGGTATGCACCCCGCGATGAAAGACCCTGGAGCGAACGGTACCCGGCGCTATTATGGGGAGTCTTCATAAGCGTTTTCCTCGTTCTCGCATTCTTGGTTATCCGCCTGTTCAAAAGTGGCAGCAAAGAAGCATCATAGCCATGCCGAAGCGATGAGAATTACAAAAATAGAGAGACAGAAGAAACGACGAAACAGAGTTAGCGTCTTTGTAGACGACCAGTTCATTGCGGGTGTTTCGGAGGAAACGCTTTTGAAGGCCAGACTCCGGCCGGGTGATCAAATTACCAAAGAGAGTTTGGATTCACTCACGGCCGACGAAACATTGTTCCAGGCAAAAGAATCGGCGCTCCGACTCCTTTCCTACCGCCCCCGATCTGAAAAAGAAATCAGGAATTACCTCCGGACCAAGGAATTCTCCGATGAAAACATAGACCAGGTGCTTTCGACCCTCCGCGCGAGCGGGATGGTCAATGACCGTGAGTTTGCAGGGGCATATATCCGCAACGCACTAACGCTGAGGCCGGTCGGAAGAATGCTTCTCCGTAGAAAACTCCTCCTCCTCGGAATCGAATCACGAATGGTTGAAGACGCTCTGAATGAAGAATGTGAGCCGAAAGATCAATTGAGTGCCGCGGAGGTGGTCGCAGAAAAAATCATGCGCCGTGTGGGTAAAAGGGGCGAACCGGACAAAGCGAGATCGCGTCTCATCGCTGCCCTCCTCCGGAAGGGCTTCCCGTATAGTATCGTGAAAGAGGTAGTGGCCAAACAGTTCAGTGAGGCTTCCGACGAATAGGTTTTCTCACGTGTGAATGGAGGGAACGAATCATGAATCGAATTGTGTTCGATATCGAAACGCTCGCTTTCCCGTTGGAATCTTTCGACGCGGAACAGCAAGAGTACTTGATGAAGTTCGCCACGAATGAAGAGGAAAGGAAAGAAGCACTCCTCCGCCTCAACCTGACACCGCTGACAGCTCGAGTGCTCGCAATAGGCATGCTCAATCCGGATACGAACAAAGGACAGGTATTGTTTCAGGGGCCTGGAGATTCAGCCGGTCAGTCCGAGGACGGAAGTGTGGAATTTATCCCCTGCGACGAAAAGGAGATATTGATTGCATTCTGGAAATCTATTGTCCGCTATCCGCAATTCATCACGTTTAATGGCCGCACGTTTGATTGCCCATTTCTTATGTTGCGTTCAGCACTCCTCGGCATAAAGACAACCCGCAATCTAATGGGGTACCGTTACGATTCGCGAGAGCATTGCGATCTTCTTGAGCAGTTTACGTTCTATGGTGCCGTCCGAAAATTCAATCTCGACTTCTTTTGCAAAGGGTTCGGCATCAAGAGTCCTAAGAGCGCCGGAATAACAGGGCTTGATCTGGGTGAGCTTTTCGCGCAGGGAAAATTCCGTACTATAGCGGAATACTGCATGAACGACGTTCGGGCCACCGCAGAACTCTTTCGACGCTGGCAGTCCCTTCTTTCCTTCGATAAATCCCACTAAGGGAATGAAACTTCCTTTGAATCCTTGCGTATCACCTCATAAATAAGTATATTTGCCTACACGAATATAGATACACGACATGAAAGAAATGGCAACGCTTTTTCGAGCGCTCGCTGACCCGTCGCGGTTAAGGATTATCCATCTTCTCTTCTCCAGCGGAGAATTATGCGTCTGTGATCTCGAATCGGTTCTCGGTATCACGCAAACGAAGGTCTCCCGACACCTCGGATACCTCAGACGGACCGGGCTGATAACGGGAAGGAAGCAGGGATTGTGGATGCTCTACTCAATTGCGCCATCACTCTCAAAAGAACAGCGTGACGTCCTGGAGTGCGCTCGCAAGCTCATGGAAGGAAATGAGAAGACAATCCGGGACAAGCAGAGGCTTGTTTCAAACATTCGGCGGGGATGCTGTGCGACATTTTCGAATGTCAAGCTCGGACAGATTCCTGCTTCACTTCAATAGAGATAGGAGACACCACAATGGATACTGAGAAGGAAATCAAAAACGCAGTCGTCGAGAGGTATACGAACGCAGCATTGCAGGAGAGCGGATGCTGCTCGTCTTCATGCGGTTGCGGTGGGGACGATGCCCCGGGCATGAATGAGTACTATTCAGATGCGGACCAGCACATTATTGAAGAAGCGGACCTCGGTTTGGGCTGTGGCAACCCGACTGCGTTTTCCGAACTCAAAGAAGGGATGACCGTCCTGGATTTGGGATCGGGTGCCGGTATCGACGTGTTCCTCGCCGCCCGGGAAGTGGGACCGACGGGAAAGGCAATCGGGCTTGATATGACACCTGCAATGATTGACAGAGCGACAAAGAACAGGGAAAAACTCGGCATCACTAATGTCGAATTTGTTCTCGGCTCAATCGACTCGATGCCTCTTGAGGATGGATCCGTTGACTACATCCTCAGCAACTGCGTTTTAAATCTCGTCCCGGACAAGCAGAAGGCATTTCAGGAGATGTTCCGAGTTCTCAAATCGAGTGGGAAGTTTACAGTCTCTGATATTGTTACGGTCGGAGAAGTAAATGAAGATGCAAGGAAAGACTTATCTCTCTGGACAAACTGTGTCAGCGGAGCCGTTGAGAAAATGCAGTACGTCAAAAAGCTTCGGGAAGCAGGGTTTTCCGATGTTACTATCATGAAGGAAAAAACGGTCAATACGTTTCGCGAGTATGGTTTCGGTTTGGTGAGCATTACCGTCTCGGGCACGAAATGAAGGACATCTCCATTCGGGAAGCATCACCTGACGACCTCGGGAAAATTTGTCAACTGCTGGTATCAGCAGAGCTCCCGACAATCGGGGTTTCAGAACATATCAAAGACTTTCTTGTCGCGCATCAGGATGGCTCGATTGTTGGCGCGATTGGTCTGGAACATTACGGGCAGGCTGCATTACTACGCTCAGCGGTCGTCGATGCATCCGAGCGGCAATATGGTATCGGCTCGACGTTGTTCGATGCGTGTTTCCAGAAGGCACGCGGACTCGGAATCCGCTCACTGTATCTGCTCACCAACACGGCAGAACAGTTTTTCCATAAGAAGGGATTTCGCCGCATTGACCGAGCGGATGTTCCGGAGGCAGTTGCATCATCTGTCGAATTCACGGATGCCTGTCCCTCCCATGCCGCATGCATGAAACTCGATCTGGTTCCTCATGTCCTCATTATATGTACGGGAAACTCCTGCCGGAGTCAGATGGCAGAAGGATGGCTGCAACATTTTGGAGGAACAAAAATCAAGGCGTCCAGCGCCGGAACACACCCGTCGTTTGTTCACCCTGTCGCGATTGAGGTCATGCGCGAGGCGGGTCTTGACATAAGCCACCAGTCGTCGAAGTCCGTGAATGATTTCATGAGGGCGCCGATTGATCACGTGGTAACGGTCTGTGACCATGCTCGAGAAACATGTCCGGTTATCCCGGGCCGTCATACAACTGAGCATATTCCTTTTGACGATCCGGCAGAGTTTGCCGGACCCCGGGAGGAACAGCTGGAAGAGTTTCGCCGCATTCGCGATCTGATCCGGAACGAGATGAAAGAACTCAGTCGTCGGGTTTTGAAGGGGGAGGCCGGTTAGAATCTTGTGAAAAGAGGGGAAAAAAAGCCGGACAACCGGCTTTTTCTTTTGGGGAATCTCCGCTTCTAGCGCGGCACTCGCGGCCACCTTTTAGCGATCTCGTGATACGTCATTGCTGCTGCTCCCAATTTGAGAATGTCCCACCAGGAAAAGATCATAAACCCTGAGGTGAATGCAGCACTGAAGTTATGAATGTGGTATGTGTACAAATGAAGTGTCCCACATGAGAAGATCACAATGAGGCCCAGCCCCATGGATACAAGCGTCCAGGTTAATCCTTCATGCCTCTGTACAAGGTAACCCACGAGGGCCGCTGCGATCGGGAAACTGGCAAGATACCCGCCTGTTACTCCGACGAGCTTGACAATACCAAATCCAGCTCCGGAAAAGACAGGGGCACCAAGTATCCCAGCAGCCAGATAAAGGATCTGGCTCAGTGCTCCGTTCCTCGGTCCCAAGAGGGCACCCGCAAGTAAAACAAACATCGTCTGCAAGGTAAATGGAACAGGGTAATTAGGAATCTCAATTTGCGCCCCAATTGCAGTCAATGCGGCGAAGAAAGTAATCCAGAGGGTCTGCGTTCCGATCCCCTGATCGGCGACACTAAAATACATTGTCAGGGATATTCTTGGGGGATTCGAATTCATCCGGGCTCCATGAGAATTTCTGTTTTGGATTTGCAGGCCAAAGGTTTAACGTGACCAAAAGTAGAGAAATCACTTCAGAAAGTCAATCATCTAAGAAGGGGTAGCGTCGCTTATCTGTTTTCCTTAGCTAGAGAAATCCAGTTGTCATTCGAGAACACAATCTTTATAATATGCTACCCCTCCACGCTGTTCACTACCTAAGGATCCCGAATATGAAGACTACTTTTCTCATCGCATTGACATTATTGGCATTGACATTCGCAACTCAGTCGCCGGCTGAGGAAAAATTCCACCAGATAAAGATAAACGTCCCTGACCACCAAAAACTTTCACAAATTTGGGATTCCGGAATTGATTTCGAGGGAGGCACCGGCAAAGTCGGTGGGCCGATGGAATTTATTGTGGGAGAATTCGAACTCGAACAACTTTCGGCGCGCAACATTCCTTACGAAGTTCTTATCGATGACCTTGCTACGTATACTTCAGCTCGAATTGCTTCGGAGCCCTTTAACCCGACCGGCTTCGGATACGGCAGCATGGGAGGGTTCTACACGTTCACTGAAGTCCTTCAGCAACTGGACTCAATGCACACTCTCTATCCCAACTTAATCACCGTTCGGGATTCGGTCGGGGGAAGCCATGAAGGAAGAGCACTGTGGGCCGTGAAGATCTCCGACAATCCGACGATGGTTGAACCGGATGAGCCCGAGGTCCTCTATACAGCCCTTCATCATGCCCGGGAACCTCAGGGAATGATGACGGTTCTTTACTACATGTGGTGGTTGCTCGAACACTACGGAACGGACTCTGAAGCAACCTATCTAATCAACAATAGACAGCTATGGTTTATTCCCGTCGTAAATCCCGATGGCTACTTCTACAATCAAACCACTAACCCCAACGGCGGCGGGTTCTGGAGAAAGAACCGCAGGAACAATGGCGGATCATACGGGGTCGACCCGAATAGAAACTATGGTCCGTTCTATATGTGGAATTCATCGAATGGCGGCTCAAGCACATCTCCGCCCAGCGACACGTACCGGGGACCGGCGCCATTCTCCGAGCCGGAGAATAGTAGCATTGATAGCTTTATGCGTTCCCATGCAATCAAGACCTGTCTGAACTACCATACATCCGGCAATCTCCTGATTTTTCCCTGGGGCTATGCAAATCGCGAGAGCAATGATTCTCTTCTCTTTCGAGAATGGTCATTCAACATGATTGCCAAAAATCATTACACAAGTGGCACGGATCTTCAAACGGTCAACTATTCCACCAGAGGGAATTCGGACGATTATATGTATGGCGATACCTCGAAACCGCAGACCTATACTATGACGCCGGAGGTCGGTACGACGGGTTTCTGGCCTTCACAAGCAGAAATTCTCCCGCTTGCAATTGAGAACCTCCCGATGAACAACCTCCTCGCTCACTACGCAGGCTCTACTCCAAAAGTAAAAAGGTACTCCTTTGTTGATGCAAATGGAAATGGGTTTGTTGAGAGGGGTGAGAACTTTTCTCTGAGCATGGACGTATTTAACGCGGGAGTAGGGGCGGGAGTTGATATCTCCGTAACAATATCTTCGGGCTCTCCATTCGTCAACTGGGCTCCCGGTTTTGCCAACATCAATTCACTGGCCGGACGAGCCACAGCTGCTGTCGCACTCAGCGGAACTGTTTCACCGAATGCACCTTCAGGAATTTCGACAAGAATCTTCGTCAACATTTCAGATCTTGATGGCTATACAAGGAACGACACGCTGACAATGTTCATTGGTATTCCGACCCTCGCATTCGCGGACAGTGCAGAGAATGGAACAGCGAATTGGAGTACTGGGCAGGGGTGGGGCGTGTCCGCAAATGCCTTCAGCGGGATGTATTCGTTCACGGACAGTCCCACAGGAAATTACCAAGCGAACGCGAATAACTCGCTCACGTTGAACTCTCAGGTTGACCTCCTGGGGGCAAACTATGTCAGTCTCAAGTATTGGACGAAATGGGCCGTCGAGCCAACATGGGACTTTGCACTCCTTGAGATCTCTTCAAATAACGGAGCAACCTGGAACAACGTTCGGACTCCGCATTCTCACTCCGGGTCGGGACGGAACGGCGGACAACAACCGGCGAATGCGTGGGGTTATGAAAGTTTTGTGCCGGGATTGACATGGATAGAGGAGGCGGTTGACTTGTCTGCCTACGCGGGATCGCAGATAAGACTTCGATTTCGTCTTGCCAGTGACGGTGGCGAACAACGCGATGGGTTTTACGTGGATGATATCCGACTATACGCGTATACCACTTCAACCGATACCACCGTAACAATCGCTCCATTGTCGATAGCATTGCAGGGTGTTACCGGATCTCGACTGGACGACTCGTTTTCGATCCACAACAATACTGCAAATCCTGTCTCGATCACGATCGCGGAATCGCTACACACGACGATTGGTGAACCATCGGAGGATTCCTCACCGGTAACATTCTCGACAATCATCAATGACGCGCGGGGTGATAATTTCCTCCAGGGCGTAGATGTCCTTGATGTGCAATATCAAATCAGGACAATTCCCGTGATCGGCTCGCTCCTCGATCTCAAGATTCGAATGATAAACCCGGATAGTGCTGTTGCCGGATTCATTTCGCTGGATACCGACCAGGATTTCGGAACGGGACAATGGCCCGTACCATGGATGCTCGGACCGCGGGGACGGGACGTTGGCTCCGAGTATGAAATTCTTGTTGATGTTAGTGGGAGACTTGCAGATTCCCTTGGGCTGGGAAATAATCCAGTCGCGGCAATTTTTCGAACCTCCGATAACTCACTCGTTCTCCCACTCTTTCCGACAATCACCCAGGACTCCATCCTCACGGTTCTCATTAGTTCAATTCCGCTTGGCACACTCGGAATTAATGATCCTGACCACAAGATCAATGTCGCTTCAACCTTCGCACGCATTGATGGAGTACCCCTGCCGGACTACGCTCCTGATTGGGGTCATGGCATAATCGAAAATGATTCCGGTGTTTCCTGGATACGAGCCAATACGAGTTCGATAAATGTCAGTCCCGGGGATTCAGCCAGCGTCCCCTACGCGATTCTCGCGGCAAAGCCACCCGGAGCCTACAGTGCAAGTTTTCTGATCGACGTAATGGGTCAAGGTGTTCTTGATGTTCCAGTCCAGTTGATGGTCAACAGTCTCGGCCTTCCAATGATCCAGTTGAGTGCCACAGGAGTCTCAGACACACTTGGGATCGGGGCAAGCTCGAACACCCAGATCACCATAACAAACAACGGATCAAGTACTCTCTATTGGTTCTTTCTCGATTCAACAGCGGTGTCGTGGTATTCTGTTGCTCCCTCCTTCGGCGTAACTGACCCTTCTTCATCAACCCACGTTACCGTTGGTCTTGATGCAACAGGCCTGACACCGAATGTACTCTACACTGCAAATGCAATTCTTGTCAGCAACGATTCATCTCAATCAGTACGGCCTTTTTCTTTCCAGCTTTTTGTGTTACCGAGTGTTAGCGTAAATGAATCGCGCCCGATTCCTCCAACCAATTTTGCGTTACATCAGAACTATCCGAATCCCTTCAATCCGCAAACAACGATTGCGTTTGACCTCCCCGGGGATGTCTATGTGACGCTGAAGCTGTACGATGTCATTGGGCAGGAAGTTGGTGTCTTGCTCGACGAGCCAATGAAATCCGGCATCCACGCCGTTCATGTTTCTGCCGGTGCACGTCACCTGACGAGTGGTGTGTATTTCTATAAGATCATGGCCGGAGAATTCAGTGCGATCCGTAAGATGATACTCCTGCAATAGGGATTCATAGCTTGGCACAAACTATCTCATGCGTTATCACTATCAAAGGCGGTTACGGAGATTATTGTGTGCTCGACGACCTAAAATATCCCTTGCAGGGTTAAGTCAATTTCCTTATCTTTACGGCCTGAATTTGGAGGGATGTAGGGTTTCCCTGCGGGACGACCTCAAAAATCCACCTTTCTGCCGTTAGATTTTTACTTCATGAGCACATTCAAGGTGTTTTCTGGGCGATCCAACCGCCCCCTTGCCGAGAAAATTGCGGCTGAAATCGGGGACCCGCTTGGCAGATGTGAAATCAAGACGTTCAGTGATGGTGAGATCTGGGTGAAGTATAGTGACAACATCCGCGGAAGCGATGTTTTCATTATTCAGTCTACGAACCCACCGGCGGAAAATCTGATCGAACTATTGATCATGATTGACGCCGCGAAGCGGGCATCGGCCAGAAAAGTTGCAGCGGTCATTCCGTATTTCGGTTACGCGCGACAAGATCGGAAAGACCAACCGCGCGTTTCGGTGACTGCAAAACTGGTGGCAAACCTGATCACGGAGGCCGGAGCGGATCGCGTGATCACCATGGATTTGCACGCTCCACAGATTCAGGGGTTTTTTGATATTCCGGTGGACCATCTCTACTCTTCTGCCGTTCTGGTGAAGTACTTCAAGAAGAGAAAGATTTCGAACCTCGCAGTGGCTTCTCCTGATGTGGGTGGAATCAAGATGGCCAGAGCATATGCAAAACGGCTGGAAGCAGAACTGATTGTCATCGACAAGCGTCGGCCGCGGCAGAATGAAGCGGAAATCATGAACATCATCGGCGACGCCAAGGGAAAGAACATTCTGATCGTCGATGATCTGGTGGATACGGCCGGGACATTGTGCAACGCTGCACGAGCTTTGAAGAGTGCTGGTGCCAAGGATGTGTATGCTGCTTGTACTCACCCCGTACTCTCGGGAAATGCAATTGACCGACTGGGCGCGTCCGGTCTCTCGAAGATGATCGTGACCGATTCCATTGTAGTCCGGAACAACCCGGCGCTGATCGAAGTTGAGTCGGTCGCTCATATTTTTGCAGAAGCAATGAAGCGGACATTCAAGCACATGTCCATCAGTTCTCTCTTTGATATTGACAAAGGCTGAAAAAAGTTTTTAGGAAGGATGAAACATGTCAGAATTAGTTCTCAAAGCGCACGTGCGAGAGAAGACGACAAAAAGAGCGAAGCATCTTCGCGCCGAGGGGAAAGTCCCCGGAGTGTTCTATGCACATGGAGAGGGCAACATCAGTATTGAGGTTTCCGGCCCAAGTCTGAAGCCCCTGATCTATACCTCGGAGACTCACATCATTGATCTCCAACTCAACGATGGTGGATCGAAGAAGTGCATTCTGCGCGATGTTCAGTTCGACCCGGTCAGCGACATGCCGATCCATTTTGACTTACAGGGATTGAGAGAGAATGAAGAGTTGACTCTGGAGATTCCCGTCGTTTTGACGGGAGGTACCCCGGTCGGTGTGCGTGAGGGTGGAGTGCTGCAGCACATCATCCACAAAATCAAGGTGAGTTGTTTACCTCGACACATACCCGAAAAGATTGCTGTGGAGGTTGGAGCCCTTGGGATTAATGACTTTATCCACATCCGCGATCTCAATGTCGCCAATGTCACCATTCTGGATAACCAGGACAGTTCCATAGTTGGGGTGATGCCGCCGACCGTTGAAAAGGCGCCGGAGGTTGAAGAAGTTGCTGAAGTTGAAGGCGTTCCAGCAGAACCTGAAGTCGTTGGCAAGGGAAAGAAGGACGATGAGGAGGATGAAGAAAAACCGGCGAAAGGAAAAGAGCCGGTGAAGGGGAAAGAGAAGGACGAAAAGTAGTTCGCTAATGTGAATCCCACCATTGTTGTCGGTCTTGGCAATCCCGGTACTCAGTATCGCTCAACACGACACAACTTGGGATTCGTAGTGGTGGATGCGATATGCGATGAACTCAGCATCTCTCTGAAATGGGGCTCCGGTGAATTTCTTTGGGGGCGGTCTGAAAGAGATGGCCGCATCCTGATTGTCGCGAAGCCGATGACATACATGAACGCAAGTGGCGAAGCTGTTGCATCACTGCTGAGGGACATACACAACACGGAGGATCATTTGTTGGTGGTTGTAGATGATGTTGACCTTTCGCTCGGCAAGCTCCGCATAAGAGAACGTGGAAGCCACGGCGGTCATAACGGCCTTCGCTCAATCATCGATTATCTCGGGACAGAAGACTTTGCGAGGTTGCGAATGGGAATTCACCCGGGGAAAGAAATAGCCAACCTGTCCGAGTTCGTGTTGTCGCCGTTTGAAGCGAATGAAAGAAACACTGTAGAAACGATGATTGAGCAGGCGGTTCACGCAGTGAAGGATTGCACTCAAAAAGACTTGTCGGTACTCATGACTAATTATAATAACTAGAGGAACTTCCTCCGAATGTTCCCCTGCTCTTCACCTTCCGGTAAGAGAAGGCGCAGAAGGGCCATCTAATTCACATTAGAGTCCATAGGGAAAACGTATGAATCAAAAACACCAAATCTACGAAACCACTGCCATCGTGAACGCCTCCCTTGATGACGCGCAAATAGAATCGACAATTGCGCGTGTTCAGGAGACCATCACGAAGAACGGCGGAACCATTACCGCGCTGAACAAATGGGGTCGCAAACGTCTCGCGTATCCTATCCACAAAAAAACCAACGGCTATTACGTTCATATTGAATTTGAGGGTCCCCCTTCCTCTATCGGGGTTCTTGAACGCGCGTACAGCCTGGATGAGTTGATCCTTCGTCACCTCACAATCAAACTAAGCAAGAATGCCTTGAAAGCACGTGCTGCAACTCTTGTCAAGGCGGCTCAGGAACCTGCCGAAGAGGCACCTGCCGCGAGTGCACGCGAACCATTATTCACTGACAATGAGAACAAGAAATGAGAAACGCAACAAAAGGAAAAGAGCGGGGAACCCGCAGAACCCGACGCGATCGCGACAACCAGGGGCCGAGGAAGAAACGCACATGCCGGTTCACCGCAGAAAATGTCATCTACATAGATTACAAAGACGAAAAGATGCTCCAACGGTTTACGACCGAGCAGGGTAAAATCATTCCTCGCCGGATAACCGGAACATCCGCAAAGTATCAGCGTCAGCTTGTTACCGCAATCAAACGTGCCCGGCATCTCGCATTGCTGCCATTTGTATCCGACTCGATACGTTAAGGAGAACTTGATGAAAGTCATTTTGCGAAAAGAACACGAAAAACTTGGGGCGATCGGGTCTGTTGTCGACGTGAAGGACGGATTTGCCCGAAACTTCTTGATCCCAAAGGGATATGCGTACCCGGCAAGCGCTGGCAGCATGAGAGCCCTCGAAGAAGAAAAGAAATCTGCGGAACAACGCAGCCAAAAGGAACAACATGCTGCCGAACATCGAGCGGCGGAATTGGAGAAAGTGTCGATTACCCTTCAGATGAAAGTCGGGGAAGATGAAAAGCTTTTCGGAGCCGTCACTTCGCAAATGATCAGTGATGCTCTAAAGGAAAAGGGGGTTGAGATCGACAAGAGATCGATAGAGCTTGAAGAGCCGATTAAAGCACTTGGCATCTACACCGTGGATGTTAAGCTTCATCCACAGGTAACCGGAAAGGTGAAAGTCTGGGTCGTTCGTGAATAGTTATGATTGGTACACATTGGAAAAACCCGTTCGTGTTCAATACTCGAACGGGTTTTCTGTTTTTCACCGGCCACTCCGTCACTTGACTTTCCTTCCCAAACGGAATATCATGTAACGGTGTGCCGCAATAATTGATCAACGTACATGCGAGGCGAACATATTCATGGCTAAATCTCTTCAAACACTCGACGAGGTGACAATTCGATTTGTCGGAGACTCAGGCGACGGAATGCAATTGACCGGCACCCAGTTTACGAACACTGCCGCACTTGTTGGCAATGACCTCAGTACCTTACCTGACTTCCCGGCGGAAATTCGGGCCCCCGCAGGAACAACGTATGGTGTCAGCGGTTTCCAGATTCATTTTGGGAGCCAGGACATTCTCACACCCGGCGATACGTGCGACGTTCTTGTGGCTATGAACCCGGCCGCCCTTATCACCAATATCAAATTATTGAAATCAGGCGGCATTATCATCGCCAACACCGACGCGTTCACCGAGAAGAACCTCCGGATGGCGGGATACTCGGCAAATCCACTCGAGGATGATTCCCTGAGCGGCTATAACCTTCAAAAAGTTGGCATCACCAAGCTGACAGCGAATGCCCTTGTGGATATGAACCTTTCTACAAAGGTCATTGACAAATGCAAGAACTTCTTTGCCCTCGGATTGATGTACTGGATGTACAACCGTCCGTTGGATCAATCGATAAGATTCATCGAGGCAAAATTCGGGAAAAGGGAACCACAACTTGCCGAAGCAAATCTCCGGGTGTTAAAGGCGGGGTACAACTATGGAGACACAACAGAGATTTTTACGACTCGCTATGAGGTAAAACCTGCGAAATTACCACCCGGGAAGTACCGGAACATCATGGGGAATACAGCAACAGCCATCGGGCTTGTCGCGGCCGCAAAGAAGGCGGAACTTCCCCTCTTCCTCGGCACCTACCCGATCACTCCGGCTAGCGACATCCTTCATGAACTTTCACGGCTAAAAAACTACGATGTCAAGACGTTCCAGGCCGAAGATGAGATTGCGGCAGTATGCTCGGCCATTGGCGCATCCTATGCCGGCAATCTTGCGGTGACGACCACTAGTGGTCCTGGAATGGCGCTTAAGACGGAAGCGATCGGACTCGCCGTTATGCTGGAACTCCCGCTCGTAATTGTTGACGTGCAGCGTGGAGGACCCAGCACCGGTCTACCGACAAAAACTGAACAGGCTGATTTGCTCCAGGCAGTCCACGGTCGCAATAGCGAAGCTCCGCTCTGTGTTGTTGCAGCCGCAACGCCGGCAGATTGTTTCGACGCTGCGTACGAGGCATCCCGGCTCGCGATAAAGTTCATGACGCCCGTTATCTGCCTTACTGACGGATATCTTGCGAATGGCGCAGAGCCCTGGAAGATTCCCACGGTTGAAGAGCTGAAAGAAATCCCGGTCAGTTTTGCCAAAGACCCCGAAGGGTTTCATCCCTATTCTCGCGATGAGAAAACGCTTGCTCGGCCCTGGGCAATCCCCGGGACACCCGGCCTCGAACACCGCATCGGCGGCATCGAAAAGGAAAACATCACGGGAAACATCAGTTATGATCCTGACAATCACGACCTGATGGTAAGATTGCGTGCGGAGAAGATAGAAAGAATCGCTGCGGATATTCCGCTTCAGACAGTCCACGGTCCTGAGGAGGGGGATGTCTTAGTGCTGGGCTGGGGGGGAACCTTTGGGTCTATTCGAAGCGCGGTAAATCGCGCGCAGGCGAGTGGACTCGCGGTAGCGCATGCGCACCTTCGTTATGTTAATCCCTTTCCCAGAAATCTCGGAGAGATTCTATATAAATACAAAAAGGTTCTTATTCCGGAGATCAATACCGGTCAACTCCTCAAGCTTATAAGGGCGAAGTATCTCGTCCCGGCTGTAGGTTATGATGCTGTGAAGGGCCTCCCGCTTCGCGCTGAGGACATCGAGCAACGAATTCAAGATATGATTGGAGGAAAGAATGGCTGAGACAATAACAACTAGCCCGGAAGCGGTGAAACTGACAGTCAAGGATTTTCAAACCGATCAGGACGTCCGTTGGTGCCCGGGATGCGGCGATTATTCGATTCTTGCTCAGGTGCAGCGAGTGATGCCGGAGTTTTCGCACAAGAAGGAAGACCTTGTGACAATTTCCGGAATTGGTTGCTCAAGCCGGTTCCCTTATTACATGAACACATTTGGTCTGCATAGCATTCATGGCAGAGCACCGGCGTTTGCCACCGGTGTCAAGATTGCGAACCCAAAACTTCAGGTGTGGGTAGCAACAGGTGATGGTGATGGACTCAGTATCGGGGGCAATCATATCATACACCTCCTACGCCGCAATGTGAGCGTCAAGGTATTGTTGTTCAACAATGAAATATACGGGCTCACCAAAGGACAATACTCCCCAACCTCACGAATGGGTCAGGTGACGAAATCGACACCCGCCGGCTCGATTGACAATCCGTTCGTTCCGGTATCCCTTGCCCTCGGAGCCGGTGCGACATTCGTTGCCCGGACAATGGATCGGGATCCAAAACATTTGCAGGAGATCGTTCGCAAAGCGGAAGCACATCGCGGAACGGCGTTCATTGAAATCTATCAGAACTGCAACGTGTTCAATGATGGCGCCTTCTTTCCGTTCACCGAAAAAGACACGAGAGATGACAACGTGGTATATCTGGAACATGAAAAGCCTCTCCTCTTTGGGAAGAAAAAACAGAATGGCATTCGACTGAACGGGTTTACCCCCGAGGCGGTTTCGCTGGAGGATGGTAAGTTTTCCGCAAGCGACCTTCTTGTTCATGACCAGAATGACTCGACGCTGGCATTTATTCTTGCCAATATGATACACAACCCGACCCTTCCCCGCCCCATGGGAATTTTTCTTGAACAGTCAAGACCGCTGTATGAAGAAGAAGTCGTCAACCAGATTGCAAAAGTGAAAAGCAAGAAAGGTGAGGGGGATCTTCAGGCGCTGTTGGACGGTGATGAAAATTGGGTGATACAATAATTGATTTGTTGTTGGCCAATGCGCAAAGCCCTCAACCTTTGAGGGCTTTGTTGTTACAACGAACCAGGTTGTTTGGCTTGTTGTTGAACGATTCTTTATATTGACACTACATTTTTTCACACAACCGCCTCCTCAATGAACGTCGATCCCACGAAGGTTGCATCCATCCTACAACGCCACAGGTCTTTTGTTCTTACGACTCACGTCAATCCTGACGGCGATGGGTTGGGCTCAGAAATCGCAATCGAAGATTGGCTTCTCGCTCAAGGCAAGGATGTTACCATCATCAATTTTAGTCCTACCCCGCTAGTTTACCGCTTTCTTGATTCAAGGAATTCCATCCAGGTATTTGACTCGTCCATCCACGGAAAGGTAATTAGCGGTGCGGAGGTTGTTCTCGTTCTCGATACGAATAACCCCGACCGTTTGCGAACGATGAAGGATGCTATCATGCAGAGTTCGGCGCTCAAAGTATGCATCGACCACCATCTGAACCCAGCCCCCTTTGCATCGGAGTATTTACTGGATGACGAAGCGACGTCAACGGGAGAGATCGTGTATCATCTTCTTCGAAAACTGGAAGGAGAACACCTCAGTCCACAAGCCGCAAAAGCGCTCTACTGTGCAATCATGACGGATACGGGCTCCTTCCGTTATCCCCGCGTTGATCCCGAGACGCATCGAATTGTCGCTCACCTGATAGAGTGCGGCGCGGATCCGGTGGCGATTTTTCAAGAGGTGTACGAGCGCTGGTCGACGGGACGTGTACAGCTTCTGGGAAAAGCCCTTGCAGGAATAGATACCTCGTATGGTGGTTCGCTTGCCCATCTCACCATCACCCGGGAGATGCTTCGCTCAACCGGGACTCTCGAAGAAGACACCGATAATTTTACGACCTACCCAATGAGTATCGCAGGAGTGAAGGCAGGGATATTGTTTCTTGAAATGGAAAATGGCGTGAAAATAAGTTTTCGTTCAAAAGGCGACGTCCCGATCAACATGCTCGCGCAAGAATTTGGCGGAGGGGGACACAAGAACGCGGCAGGCGCCCGGATATTTGACAGGAACCTTGCAGCAGTTGAAAAGGATGTCCTCAACGCAGCAAAAAAATTCATTTCACCGTAAATAGGCAGCATCGAATGATACAACTGAAGATCGAGCAAGCACGTCTCAAACAAATACGAGCGGATGTTATTGCAATGCTGGTCCCGTCGGATGACGAGGGCTTTCGGAGCCATGTAAAGGATCTGAAGTCGATGCTCGGCGACGATGCGGCCCCCCTCGCGATGGGATCATTCACTGGAAAACAAAACGAAACCCTTCTCCTCTACCCAACTCGATTGAAGGCCCCCCGCTTGTTACTTGTCGGGGCAGGAGACTTTTCGAAAACAAGTCTTGAAACTCTCAGGCGGTCGGCTGCAGCTGCTGCCAAAGAAGCCCAAGCGTTGAAGACCCGATCGTTGTGCATCATGCTACCCCACCCCGGCATGGTGGAACAAGTCGAGAGTGGTTCCCCAGACCTATGGGAAAACATCTGCCTTGCTCTCTGCGAAGGAGCGGCGCTCTCCCTCTATAAATTCGAGAAGTACTTCTCAAAAGAAAACAAACGCAAAAGTATCGTCAAGGAAATTCGCATTGGATCTCCGGAACGAAGCAAAGCGGCCCCAATTACCCGCGGGATTAAAATTGCAAGAGCATTGATTGAGGCAACGTTCCTTGCGCGCGACCTCGAAAATGCCCCCGGGAACGAGATATTCCCCGATGCACTCGCAAAACGCGCGACAGCTTCGGGGCGTGCTTACGGTTTCAAAGTCTCCTCTTTGCCAGAGCAAAAAATTCGGCAGTTGGGAATGGGGGGACTTCTGGGTGTTGCCCAGGGAAGTGACCATCCTCCCCGATTTATTATCATGGAACATAACCGTGCAAAGAAGAAGGCAGGAACTGTTGTCCTTGTCGGGAAGGGTGTCACGTTTGACGCCGGAGGAATATCCATAAAGCCCGCCGCAGGCATGGGCGAAATGAAAATGGACATGTCCGGAGCCGCTGCTGTTATTGGAACAATGCAGGCAGCGGCGGCGTTAGGATTGCCAGTGCACCTTGTTGGACTTGTTCCGGCTACGGAAAACCTTCTTGGCGGCTCAGCTGTTAAACCGGGCGACATACTGAGACATCTAAACGGCAAAACGTCCGAGGTAGACAATACGGATGCGGAAGGAAGACTGATCCTTGCCGATGCTCTTTCCTATGCATCACGATTTCAACCGGATGTTGTCATCGATCTCGCAACGCTGACGGGCGCCTGTGTGGTCGCTCTGGGGCATTATGCCACCGGCATGATGGGGAACCACCAACCGACGATGGATGCCCTCTCGAAATCCGGTGAACGCACCTACGAACGGGTGTGGCAACTTCCGATGTTCGACGAATACGAAAAACTGATCAAGAGCGACATCGCGGACGTCAAGAATGTCGGCGGACGCTGGGGGGGAGCAATAACGGCAGCAATGTTTCTCAAACACTTTATCGGCAAATACAGTTGGGTACATCTGGACATTGCTGGCACTGCGATTCTGGAAGAGAATCTTGATTATGTCCCGAAGGGAGGATCGGGCGTGGGAGTGCGCCTCCTGGTGGATTTCTTAAGACATCGAATAGGAAAAGGGGGAACAAAATGAAACGAATACGATGGATTCTTCTGCTACTTGCCATCAGCATCTCGAGTCGTGCACAGATACAGCCGGGAAGGTTTGAAGCATCTCGGCCACAGAGTCCGATTATGTTTGAGGCGCTTCCGTTTCCCGGAGACTCCGGGAAGCAACGAATCGATGTTCTCTTCCGAATACCGGAAAGACTCTTTGTTATTGTTCGCAACGACGAACCCGAGGCTCAGAATGAGTATCTTGCAAAGGGTGAAGTAGCTGTTGAACTCCTGAACAAAGAAGGGGTGTCCTCCGCGCGCGCGCTTCAGAAAGTCACGATTACGTCACCCACTCCTGCTCAAGAAGCTGGAAACATCGAGTCGTATCAGGGGATGATGACCTTCCGTGTTCCGCCCGGAGAGTACACAATTCTGATGGAGGTGGATGATCTCGAGTCAGGTCGGCGAGTTCTCGATAGGAATCGTCGTGTTGCGACTTTTGGGCTAAAGAAGGGTGACTCGAAACTTGTCCCGTTGTTTGTAAATACGATCATCGAAGATTCATCCGGAAGATTTGTTACTCCGCAGAATCTTGGTGGAAACCCCCTGTTCGGCAAACCAGGGACACTTCTTCTCGCCCTCCCGAATACTATCTCCCCAGGTGAAATCACAAGCATAACGTATTCAATTAGATCTGATGACGAGGAAGATAGATTCACCCTTGAAGATACAATTGCGAACCCGGTCATCTTCCATAAAACAACTCTTCAACCACGAGAGAGTCAAAAGAGTGTTCGCTATCAGATTGTTTCCTCGACCGAAGAGAGCAGCCTTTTGGAAGTTCCAATACCGCTTGAACGGCTTCCTCTGCGTTCATTTTCTCTTTCGCTTCAATTCAGGTCGGGAAAAGAAACCGAAGAAATTTCCAAGAAGTTTGTAACGCTCTGGCCGGACATGCCTCGTTCTCTCCGGGATGTTGAGTATGCATTGGAAATGTTGGAGTATATTACGCGTCCTTCACAGTTGGATTCGCTCCGATCCGGTGGGTACGAGGAACAGAGGCGGAACCTGGAAACGTTCTGGCGGGACAAGGATCCTCGAAAGGAGACTCCGATCAATGAAGCAATGGCTGAATACTATCGACGCGTCGACTACGCAACGCAACACTATTCCTCGTTGCGTGACAATGATGGAGCGAAAACAGACCGGGGAAAGGTCTACATTCTTCACGGTCCCCCAACAAGAATTGAACGTACGCTCGATCCGTCATCGGGCTACAAGGAAGAATGGTCTTACTCGTCTTCAGGGAAGGTGTTTCTCTTCGTTGATGAGAACAAATCCGGAAGGTATACCCTCGTAAGCAGCCGAACGATATGAAACCGATCGTTGCAATCACTGTGGGAGATTGCAATGGCATTGGTCCCGAGGTCGCGATGAAGGCCGCATTGCTTCCTCGCATTCGGTCAATCTGTGTCCCCCTCTTGGTCGGACCCGAAGATGTGTTCGCATATTATGCCCGAAAGCTGGGACGAAGGATCAAGGTTCTTCCGCGGGAGATTTGGGAGGTTCGCCGCCTTGGTGACTCTTCGCGAGATTCACTCAACGTCTTCATTCCCTCGGGGTTCACACGCTATGAACCTATTCCCGGAGCGATCTCTCGCGCAGCTGGAGCAACCGCTGCGACGGCTATCGAGTGCGCCGTCCGACTTACCATGGATGGCCTTACCGGTGCTCTCGTTACCGCACCGATCTCAAAGAAAAGTCTGCACAAAGCCGGCGTCACGTACCCAGGACATACCGAGTATTTACAAGCGCTTACTGGTTCGAAACAGAGCGTTATGATTCTTTCATCTTCCTCTATGAAAATTGGTCTTGCATCGGTTCATGTCCCGCTACGACAAATATCGACGACTCTTACAC
>QKGJ01000110.1 GCA_003251275.1 Ignavibacteria bacterium | reverse complement strand
GCCGCCGCCATTTGTACATGTGTTCAAGACTAGGTCAACATGTTCCTGGGTGTGAACGGCCAGGACCCGTTCAATCGACGCCGCGTCCGGCGTGCAGTGGGTGAGATGTTTCCACAATGGAGTTGACCGGAGAACCTCATTGAGTTTGACTAGGCGATCAATTTGTTCCGGGTGGCCCGGCGGCGTCCGATGATCAAGAAATCGATCATCGCTGAAATACGCAATCGAACGTTGCATGAGTAACCGAATGACTTGGGATCCAAGAAGGAAGTTGACAACAGAAAGATAGAAAACCGTCGGTGAGATTCAAGCTGAAGCTTTTCATTCATATCAATTATGAGTATATTCTCAATTGCGATGGCTTTTGAAAGGGTTACGATGTGAATTTCCCATCTCCACTAATCAGCGGGACAATGATCCGGCGATACAGACGGTCGTTGGCAGAAGTCCGCCTTGAGACAGGAGAAGTGGAGACTGTGTACAGTCCTGGGCTTGGACAAATGAGGGGTTGTTACAAGGAAGGAGCTCCGGTGATGCTCTCGGAGAGTCCGGATCCCGGAAGAAAACATCGGTTGACATGGGAGCTAATCAATATTGATGGTGTGTGGGTAGGAGTAAACCCGATAACAGCACGTCGCGTCCTTCAGGAATCACTGGAACAGAGCTTACTGCCCACCTTTCACGATTATACGCTTGAGCAAGAAAGCAGTCACGACAAGAAGGCGGATCTGATCTTGCAGGGGATGGAGCACACCTGTTTTCTCAATACATTCGGCGTAAGCTGGGGAGAGAGCGGTTCGGCATTGTTTCCAGACAATTCTAATCAGCGTCTTCGCGAACAGTTTCTCACGCTTGCGGAGATTCCCAAGCGTGGTCACCGGGCTGTTGCCTTCTTTCTGGTACAACGAACAGATTGCACGGTTCTTCGCATACCGGACAATGCCGACGATGCTGATCGTAGAGCAATTACAGCCGCCCAGCAGGCCGGGGTCGAATTTCTGGTGCATAAGGCCGATATCTCCTTTGATATGATCACGCTGGGAACGCAGATTTCCTTTGAGCTCACCTAGCGTCTTTCATGATGGCATCCCCGACTCCTGTAGAGATGAAAGAGCTTTTCCGTTCGATCATCGAGGGAAGGATTGTGAAGCGGTCATTCCATGAACTCCGCTGGGATAATCGGGATGTTTCACACCAATTCGTGGAGGCTCTTCGAGAATGCGGGTATCGTCCAACAAATGTCGAAGCCATTCACGTGCTGGCGGGCGAAAGGGTGCCTGCGTTCTATCTTGAGAATGACACTGCGTTTTTCGGTTGGGTATTCTGGGAAAAGTTTACCGCAACAAGAATGCGCAAGTTGTTCGGTTCAGTCGTCAGGAACACGAAAGGAGACTGGGCCATACAGATTCCCCCGACGCGTCCGACTGTTATTTACGCTAACGAACGTCTGAAAATCGAAATGGACGTCGATCACCCATCCGATTATTGAGATAACAACAATTTTGGGTTGCTCCTGTTAATCCAATGCCTGAACTTCCAGATCTCGAGTATATTGCCGAGTACCTGCAAGGTACTGTTGCACACAGGACAATCATCTCTGCGGAAATACACAAGCCGGTAATCCTCCGTCTCGCAGTGGCCGGGTCACTGCAGGATGCCGTTGCCGGGAAGAGGATTGAAGGTGTGAAGATACATGGACCGTTTCTGACGATGCGCATGACGGACAAACTCGATCTGGTCGTGAACCTTATGGTTGCGGGAAAGATACAACATCAACGTCCGGGTGAACGCCCGCAGGGACACCGCTGCCTTTCGCTTTCGTTGGATGATAAGACCATTCTCAACGTTTGCGATCCGGAGTTGATGGCAAAGGTATACCTCGTTCCTTCCGGTGAATATGGAGTGATACCGAAATATCAAAGTCAGGGAACCGCCATCACCGGAAAGGAGTTCACTCTGGATCGATTCCTGGAACTGGCGAGTTTGCATTCCCGAAAGCAGGTTCGCGTTTTCATTAACGACCATACGATCATGAGTTCTATCGGGAACGCGTATGCGGATGAGATTCTTTTTGAAGCAGGAATTCACCCCAAAACGTTCGTCGCAAGACTTTCCGGAGAGGATCGATCTCGATTGTATGAAGCCATACACTCCGTGATGGAGTGGGGAAAGACTGAGGTCAAGAAGGCAAGGAAACCGATTCATGAAAAAGTGCGCGACCATATGCGTGTCCGGAACAGGAGAGGAGAGCCCTGTCCGCGGTGTGGGACAAAGATTCGTCGGGAGGGGGTGCGTGGACATGACGTTTTCTTCTGTCCGCAATGTCAACCGGCGTCGCGCAGACTATTTGTTGATTGGTCAAAAGTCGGTAGACCAAAGGAATGAACAGCACACGTTGCTAAAACAAAGGAGAGAAACATGTATCGAACAATTCAGGATTTTGAATTCGACTGGAGCATGGAGATTGAGAAAACACAAAAAATATTTAAGCACTTGAAAGACGGGGCGCTCGGACACGAGGTAATGCCGGGTTATCGAACGATCGGGCGTCTGGCGTGGCATATCGTTCAATCAATTCCGGAAATGGCCTCACGCACCGGACTCAAGATATCCGGGCCTGCCGAGGATGATCCGGTTCCCACATCGGCCCGGGCGATTTTGCAGGCGTATAATCAATCAGCTATTTCCGCGCTCGATACAATCAAAGCAACCTGGAAAGATGCTTCACTACAGGAAGTCGATGAGATGTACGGTGAGAAGTGGAAGAGAGGATTCACATTGACCGTCCTCGTCCATCATCAAATTCACCACCGAGCACAAATCACGGTGCTTATGCGGCAGGCGGGACTCGAAGTGCCTGGAATCTATGGACCGGCCAAGCCTGAATGGGCTCAATATGGGATGCCAGTCCCCGCGATCTAATATTTTCATAAGGAGGTCACCAATGCTTCGAAATACATTGAGTTCACTGTTGATCATTTTTGTTTTCGCCCCGTCTTTCGGACAGGTGAAAGGGCGGCCGGTCCACACGTATTCGATCGTCGCACGGGATACGATCACAGGAGAAATTGGTGTCGCCGTTCAATCGCACTGGTTTTCTGTTGGGTCTATCGTCACATGGGCAGAGGCGGGAGTGGGCGCGGTTGCGACGCAATCGTTCGTGGATCCGGCTTATGGCCCGCTCGGACTCGATTTGATGCGAGCCGGAAAAACTGCGCAGCAGGCACTTGACGGAATTATCACCTCTGATCCCGGTCATGATGTTCGGCAGGTCGCAATGATTGATGTTCGCGGGAATGTTGCTGCTCACACCGGCGCGAAGTGTATTCAGGGGGCTGGGCATATTGTCGGACGGAATTACTCCGTTCAGGCAAACCTCATGCTGAACGACAAAGTGTGGGGCGCGATGTCGAAAGCGTATGAATCATCAAGGGGCGATCTTGCAGAGAGAATGCTGGCGGCACTCGATGCTGCGCAGTCTGTTGGGGGCGATATTCGAGGGAAGCAATCGGCGGCAATTTTGATTGTCAAAGGGACATCCACGGGAAAGCCATGGGACGATAGAGTGATGGAACTTCGTATTGAGGATCATGAAGAACCGCTGAAGGAACTGAGACGTCTTGTGCGGGTCCACCGTGCCTACGACCACATGAATAGGGGAGATCTTGCTGTCGAAAATGGCGATGTTGATGGTGCCTTGAGGGAGTATGGTGCCGCCGAAGAGATGTTCCCCGAGAACCTGGAAATGAAATTCTGGCACGCCGTCTCCTTGGTGACTGCTGGAAGACTCGATGAGTCGCTGCCGATCTTCAAAGTGATCTTCGCGAAGGACATGAACTGGGCAACATTGGTTCCGCGATTGCCACAGTCCGGCATTTTGCCGAACGATAAGGGTGTGATTGAAAAGATTCTAAAGACTGCGCCGAAGCACTGAAGATATTACTGAAGAGCAAGAGATGCTGCTGTAATGGCGGCGGTTTCGGATCGGAGTCGACGTGGACCGAGGGAAACAGGTTGAAACCCACACTGGACAGCAGCGGCAATCTCCTCATCGGTGAAGCCTCCTTCCGGCCCGATGCAAACAGTTGTATGTGAGTCTTTTGCATCGTTGAGCAGCTTCACGAATGATTGGCTCTCGTCCTGGTGAGGGATGAATCTATTTCCGTTTTTCGGCGGTGACGCAAGAAAATCTGAGAACGAAACAGGTTCACTAATAGTGGGAAGAACACAACGCAGCGATTGCTTCATTGCCCCCACCGCAATCTTTGTCCAACGTTCGGTTTTTGCGTTCCGGGAAATAGTCCGCGTCGTCAGGAGTGGGATGATGCGCGCCACGCCAAGCTCAACGGTCTTTTCCACCATTGTCTCGAAGCGAGATGGATTTTTCAGGAGTGCGACGGCAAGGGTCAGGGCAGTTGCCGGTTCGTTTATCCGATGGTCTTTGGCAGCAACAGTACAACGGGCTGTCCGGCGATCAATGGATTCGATTGTCGCCTGGTAGACAGAGCCGCATCCGTCGGTTATATGAATGATGTCCCCGATGCGCTTTCGCATGACATGAGTGAGATGAGAGAACTCTTCTCCTTCAACAGAAATCGTGTCGTGCTGGATTGCTTCGGGGGGAGCGTAGAAATATTCCATGGGACGTTGTCATCACAAGGTTTTTCGAAAATCAAGTATGAACTCTCCGTTCCACGATTCATCGAACCCGTATTCCGTGCGTATCACCACGCTGTAAGGAAGAAGGAATCGGATCCCACCGCCGAATCCCGCCAAAAATGAATTCAACGCGACAGGTTCACCTCGAAACCAGGTCGAGCCGACATCCGCGAAGAGTGCAAGTCCGATACCGAACCGCCACACGGAGAATTCTGGCGGTAATGAAACAGCGTCGAAGTAGATGTCGCGCGCTTTGAGCAATGGGTAGCGAAGCTCAATGGTGCCGCCGATCATATTCTCTCCCTCGAGTACCGTCCTAAAATGTCCCCGGATTCGTTCCGCATAACCGAAGAAAGTGTGTCCATACACGGGCACGACTTCCCCGAAGACTTGCGTACCATGGATACGGGCGGCGAAGGTCAGGTTCCACGGAAGCAAGACATACGAACGTGTATCAAATCCCCAGCGCGAATAGTCGACGGCAGTTCCCCAAAAGCCGTTTCTCCAAAGATATGCCGAAACAAAGTATCCCTGAGCCGTGTATTCTCTCAAATCGCGCGAATCGTAGGTGTACCAGAGCCCAACAACCGGAAACCGGTCGATGCCGTCAGGAGAAACAGTGCGGCCGGGGGTTGGCTCAGAAACCTTTACCGCGCGAAAGCCGATGCTCAGGCCTGCAGATTGCTCTAGGCTGAATCGCTTCCCCATGCCGACAGCCGCATTGTAGTAAATCTCATCGTACGCGCCGGTCAAAGCTGCATCGACTGTGCTTCGGCTTCGCACCCGTGAATACGAAAGATCAGCTTGAAGCGATAGACTCTTCCCTCTGTCAATAAGGGGATCAGAGAAGGAGAGGGAAATGGCAGGATTATGCCCGAACACGATGGAACCGAATATCTTCTGGTTCATTCCCCGGAAATTATTATGCAAAATACCGCCGCCATAGTAGGGTCTTTTAGGGTCACCATCGCGAAAGCCAAACAAAGGAACGGGAATCAAATACCAACGTTCTCCCACGTCGACAAAGAGAAATCGCATTCCATCCACTACGTCGTAGTAAATACCAACCTTGGTAAAAAGGCCAAGGCTGTACACGCGATTACGGTCGTACTCGATTGCGTCCTCTGTTGCAACCATGCCAGGTTTCAGGGTCATCTCATCGAGAATAACGTAATCTTTTGTCTTAAGGTTGCCGGCGATGATGACGGTATCAATAATGCCGTACGCGCCCGGCGAAGAGGGAAGAGAGTCTTGTCCCTGTGCAACTAATGGACTTTGGGACAGCAGCAGGAAAAAAATACAGAGGAGAAAAAACTTGGTCATTGGCCTTACTCAAACCGCATCGCGAATCGACATCACTGTGTGTGTGCAGGTGCACAGCGCCTGTGTTCAACCATGATACATTTTTCTACTATGACATCCAATCCGTTCTCAATTCCGCGAGCGATGGCGACCTCGGTGGAAGTGTGAAACTGAAACCACACCGCACGCGCTTTGATTGCTGCTGCCGAACGAACAATCGATTCTCCGGCTGCAGGTGTGCGAAAAATGTTCACCAGATCAACTCTGTCGGGAATTGCTTCGAGGGATGGGTAGGAAGGAACTCCGAACACCGAGCGAACCGTGGGATTCACCGGGTAGATGATATAACGATGATCAAGAAGATAGCGGGTAACACTGTTGCTGTCTCGCCATGGCTTTTCAGACAGCCCGACGACGGCAATTGAGTTTGTTGAGTGGAGAAGGGAACACAGGTCCGTTGGTGATTGGAGGATGGGCATGGGCCCTATCGCAGCGAACTCAACGCATCGTCTGCGGCAGCTTGCTCGGCCTCTTTCTTATTCTTCCCTTTCCCGGTACCGGCATGTTTATTATTCAAGGATACCTCCACGGTAAACGTCCTATCATGATCCGGCCCTTCCTGCTTGACGACGGCGTACCGAGGTGTGCCGAGTCCCCTACCCTGTGAATATTCGAGCAACATGCTTTTATAGTTTTCGTCACGGGTGACAACGATGCCGCTCCTGGTGGTTGCAAGCACCTGTCGTTTCACAAATCGCTTTGCCGCCTCGTAGCCCGCGTCCAGATAGATTGCAGCTATTAATGCTTCATACGTATCGGCGATAATTGTGTCCCCGCCACGTCCTCTTGTTTGAGCAGCGCTGGCGCTCATGAGGACGAATTCACTCAGACCAATTTCCTTTGCGTAGGCAGCGAGGGCTTTACGGTTGACGAGTCTTGAACGAACTTTGGTTAGCTCACCTTCTTCCGCGTCCGGGGAAAGATGAAATAGATGCTCGGCGACAATCAAGTTAAGCACCGAGTCGCCCAGGAACTCGAGTCGTTCATTCGAAAGAACATTCTTTGAAGTTCGATGAAGAGACGATCGATGGACGAGCGCCTGATGGAATATTTCAAAATTATGGATGGTGTGGCCGATGCGTGGTTCAAGCGCCGAAATTTTGGCTATGACTTGCGGGTCGAGTGTGGTGTGAGGTTGATTGGTGTTGGGGAAGAGACGGTGGAAAAACCGTCGCACAATACCCGTCGCCATCGCAAAACCTTTTAGGTTGGAGTATACTTTTTGAAAAGGATAGTCGCGTTGTGTCCGCCGAACCCAAAGGTGTTACTTAATGCGTAGTTGACTGTCGTGTGGACAGCCTTGTTCGGCGTATAGTCAAGGTCGCAGGCCGGATCGGGGAATTCGTAATTGATTGTTGGCGGGATCGAATCCGTTTTGCAGGCCATGATTGCAGCAATGGCTTCCACTGCACCGGCAGCGCCAAGGAGGTGACCAGTCATGGATTTGGTGGAACTAATATGCACCTTCGCAGCATGGTTCTTGAAGGTCGTTTTAATTGCGATGGTTTCACTCACATCGCCAAGCTGGGTCGACGTACCGTGCACATTAATATAGTCGACTTTGTCTGCCGTAATTCCCGCATCTTTCAAAGATCGGTTCATGGATCGCACGGCGCCTTCGCCTCCTTCGGGAGGTGCTGTAATGTGATGAGCGTCCGCGGTGAACCCAATGCCGACAACTTCTGCATAAATCTTCGCGCCCCGTTTCCGGGCCTGCTCAAGCTCTTCCAATATCAACGTGCCGCCTCCCTCGCCCATCACAAAGCCATCCCGCTTTGCATCGAATGGCCGGCTTGCAATTTCCGGTGCGTCGTTGCGCGTTGAGAGCGCCCGCATTGCGTTGAAGCCTCCAAGCCCCATTGGTGTAATCGGCGCCTCCGAACCTCCACACACCACCGCGTCGGCATCTCCGTATTGAATCAAACGGAATGCATCCCCGATTGCATGCGAGGCTGTCGCACAAGCAGACACAGTTGCATAATTCGGGCCTTTGAATCCATGCTTAATGGAAATCTGTCCGCACGCAATGTCCGGTATCAGCATGGGAATGAAAAAGGGACTGATCCTGCTGGGGCCACCGTTGACATAATTCATGAATTGCGTGTTGTAGCTGTGCATTCCGCCAATGCCGGAACCAAATACGACGCCGATTCGATCCGGGTCAAAGTCCTTTGCCGAGAGGCCAGAGTCGTCTACCGCCAAATCTGCTGAGATCATTGCAAACTGTGCAAATGGATCGAGGCGCTGTGCAGACTTGCGATCAAGAAAATCCACCGCCTTGAAATTCTTCACCTCACACGCAAAATGGGTGTCGTAGTCTTTCGTGTCAAAATGAGTAATCGGGGCCGCACCACTGACGCCGGCAACAAGATTTTTCCAAAACTCATCTAAACCGATCCCAATGGGCGTCACCGCACCTACTCCGGTGACTACGACTTTACGCTTTCCATTCATACAATTTCCTTCCGAGAATCCTGATCGCCCACCAGCGAGCATGGCGCGGGTTTAAGCCCGCGCAGTGGGATCAACTAAGCGGACTTCGCTGTAATATACTTCACCGCATCTCCGACCGTGGAAATTTTTTCTGCGTCTTCATCGGGAATACTGACCTTGAAAACATTCTCAAACTCCATTACCAACTCAACGGTGTCGAGAGAATCTGCACCCAAATCATTGGTGAACGATGCTTCGGGCGTTACCTGACCTTCGTCGACCCCGAGCTTATTGACAATGATTTCTTTTACTTTTGCTTCAATATCAGCCATGGTCTGGCCTCCTGATTGTTGGATTGAATGTGATAGTAATGATCCTCTTTGCTACATTGTCATACCGCCGTCAACACACAATACCTGTCCCGTGATGTAATCTGCATCGGAGGATGCAAGGAAGCACACAACTGAGGCGATTTCTTCCGGTCTTGCCGTGCGCCGGAGCGGGATAAGATCCGTAAGTGCTTTCTTTTGTTCCTCTGACAGTTTTCCTGTCATGTCGGTATCGACGAAGCCCGGCGCCACCGCATTTACCTGAATATTGCGAGAACCAAGTTCTTTTGCAATAGATTTTGTAAAGCCAATCATTCCCGCCTTCGATGCAGCATAATTTGCCTGTCCCGCGTTTCCCGTTAACCCAACAATAGAAGAGATATTGATGATCTTTCCCGCGCGTTGGCTCATCATCGGTCTTGTGGCGGCCTTCGTGTAGTTGTATACGGATTTCAAATTATTTGCGATGACAACGTCCCAGTCGGCTTCACTCATCCGCATCAATAAACCATCTCTTGTAACGCCTGCATTGTTAACCAGAATATCAAGTCGTCCCAACTCCTTCGTCACGCTCTCCACCGTTTCTCCGGCGCTTGTTGCGACCGATGCATCTGAGGCAAGGGCGATACAGCGCTGTCCGCCGCTGGCCATTTCTTCTGCAAACTCCTTCGCTGCGATCGTTGAGCTTTTGAACGTAAAAGCGACGTCAGCGCCAGCTCTCACAAGAGCGACGACAATCGCCCTTCCGATGCCGCGGCTCCCTCCGGTCACAAGAGCAGTTTTTCCCTGCAGGGAATTCATATCGCTTCCTTCTCGCGGAGCTTTAACTCTGCGGCCTCAGCAAAGTGTTCCCGCATTTGGGCGAACCCGTCTTCTCCGAGCAAGTAGGTAAGCTCTTCTTTTGCTCCCTCGAAAAAGGGAACAGCAAAATTATCATCAAGGCTGCAGCATGGTTGGTCATTTTGCAACATTGGATCGAATCCAATGACCTTGTCGCTTATCTCGACCGGGTAGAGAACACAAAAGAGGGGCTTCCATGCCCATTTGTGGAGTCCCTCTGCGACTGCGGCGTCCTGAATGGAGCAGTGGCCGTCCTTCCTGAGAAATGCGCACTTGTCGTTGATGACCTCTGTGCCGACACATCTCCCTGACGGAAAATCAGCGTCTTCGCGTTCATCATTGTCGAACCACAGAGCCTCGTCGGCAGTTTGAGAATCATCCAGGTGTTTCTTGATGGCCTCCTTGTGGGCAAGAATTCGATCGCGTTCGGAAAAGTCAACATAGACCCCGCCGGCACAGCAGAGGGTTGTGCATGCGCACGGTCCGCCGCCGGAAGGAAATCCTTTTTCAAATAGTTCTTCTGCGATATGAAATTGTTTCACACGCAACCTCTCTGAAGATTCGTTCACACTTTTTCCTTTGGTGATGGTGAATCAGTCAGTTTGTCAATCCCTTTTATCTCGATCTCCGGATCCGTTCGTTTGACGAGCCCCTGCAGAACCTTTCCCGGACCTATCTCGAAAATACAGGTTGCACCATCGCGGATAAGTGAGCGAACCGTTTGCTCCCAGCGGACGGGACTCGTGATCTGGCGGCAGAGAAGGTCTCGAATATCCTCAGCACGGGTTACCGGCTCGGCGGTGACGTTCGCATACACCGGAATCGTTGCATCCTTCATCGGGGCATGCGCGAGAGCTTCACGCAAGCCATCGGTTGCGCTCTGCATAAGGGGCGAATGAAAAGCGCCACTGACCACAAGTTCCTTCGCGAGTTTAGCTCCACGTTCCTTTGCCAGCTTCATTGCTTTATGGACGCCAGCAACTGATCCGGATATAACGATCTGCCCCGGTGAATTGAAATTAGCAGGTTGGACAATACCATCAGCGGACGCCTTGCTGCAGATTTCCTCCAGTATCTCCATGCTCAACCCAACCACCGCGGCCATTGTTCCCTTCTGCTCATTGCCGGCCTTCTGCATAAGTTTGCCACGCAATCGAACAATGCGTAATCCATCCTCAAAAGAAAGGACTCCCGCATGAACGAGAGCCGAATATTCCCCCAGTGAATGTCCCGCAACCATGTCAGCTTGCGGCTGGTGCACCTGCGCAGCGGCAACAAGGCTGTGCAGAAAAATTGCCGGCTGCGTGTGTTCAGTTTGTCGTAGGACATCTTCCGGGCCTTCGAAGCAAATGTCACTCAGCTTATAGCCCAAAGTTGAATCTGCCCGTTCAAACATCTCTCGAGCAACATCTATATAATCCTTTCCCATCCCGACGTATTGGGACCCCTGACCGGGAAACACAAAGGCTGTCCGGCTCATACTATTGCTTCGCCTTGTCGAAAGACCATCTCATGAGGATCGATCCCCAGGTATAGCCGGCCCCGAAACTGGAGAGGACGAGGCGTTGTCCCTTCCTCAGTTTTCCAGCCTGCCACCACTCAGAAAGACAAAGTGGAATTGTCGCCGCGGTAGTATTTCCATATCGGTCGATATTGATCATGACTTTGGATTTGTCAAGACCCATCCGGTTGGCACAGGCATCGATAATGCGGAGGTTTGCCTGATGCGGCACCAGCCAATCAACTTCCGCTCCGGTTAGATTGTTTCGCTCCAGAATCTCGGCGGAAACGTCCGCCATCCCGACAACGGCTACCTTGAAAACAGCCTTCCCGTCCTGATAAAGGTAGTGCATTCCTTCGTCAACAGTTTCGTGAGTGCTGGGGTGAAGGCTTCCACCGCCACGCATATGGAGGTGGACTCCGCCGGAACCATCCGCGCGAAGTATTGTATCTTGTATACCGAAGGAATTATCGTCCGTGGCCTCAAGCAAAGTTGCCGCTGCGGCGTCACCAAAAAGAATCGCCGTCGTGCGGTCTTTGTAATCAACGATAGAACTCATTTTATCGGCACCTACCACAATGACTTTCTTGTGTGTGCCGTTCTCAACAAACTGTGCCCCCACCGAAAGGGCGTACAAGTATCCGGAGCAAGCTGCTGAGAGATCAAAGCCCCATGCATTCTTCGCCTTAATTTTTTCCTGAATCAGACAAGCGGTCGAGGGGAAAAACATATCCGGCGTGACCGTCGCGACGATGATGACATCCAACTCCTCGGCGGAGATTCCTCTATTCTCCAATGCAGCTTCGATCGCCTTTGCGGCTAGATCGGATGATCCACCGTCATCGAGAATACGGCGCTCGCGAATTCCCGTTCGCGTTCGAATCCATTCATCCGATGTGTCCAACATCTTCTCGAAATCCGCATTTGTGAGGACGCGATCTGGGACGTAATGCCCGACGGCAGTTATGGTTGCTCTTTTCTTACCCATTGACTCGCTTCATTGCTTCTTCGATTTTTGTATTCACGCCACGCCGGACAAACTCCTCCGCACGGAAGATCATATTCTTGATTGCCTTTGGCGTTGAACCGCCATGCCCGATAATAGAAACTCCATTAACTCCAAGGAGTGGAACCCCGCCATGTTCCTGATAATCCAACTCCTTCATCACCGTCCGCAGGCCCGATCGTGCTACAAGCGCGGTGAGTTTATTCACAATGCTTTTCGCGGCAAAATTCTTGAATTTTGCCTTGAAGAAGGAAGGGACGCTTTCTCCAAACTTCAACAAGACGTTCCCGACAAATCCGTCACAAACCACAACATCTACTTTGCCTTGAAGAATGTCACGTCCCTCCACGTTGCCGAAGAAGTTCATGTCACTCGCCCTGAACATTGTGAGGGCTTCAAGGCTTGATTCGTTTCCCTTGATATCTTCCTCACCAATGCTGAGGAGTCCAACTGAAGGATTTTCTTTTCCAACCATCGCGCCGACATAGATGGAGCCCATAACACCAAACTCGAACAGATGCCTGGGCCGACAATCAACATTGGCTCCTGCATCGACGAGGAAACATCTGCCGGACTCCGTTGGAATCAGCGCCCCAATAGTGGGCCGGCTGACACCCTTTATTCTCCCAAGAATCAAAGTGGATGCCGATAAAACAGCGCCGGTGTTCCCCGCGCTGACAAATGCGTCCCCCTTGCCATCACGGTGCATCGTAACACCGACCGTGATCGAGGAATCCCTCTTCGTTTTGAGCGCAGCGTTCGGTGCATCGAGCATATCAATGACTTCCGATGCGTGCGCAATAGAAATCTGTTTGCTGGCTGGGAACTTCCCGAGTTCCCTTTCAATTCGTTGCTTTTGTCCGACAAGAACAACTGCAAATCGCTCCTGCGATTCCCGAACAGCTTGAACAGTTCCCTCTACAACATAATGAGGGGCATAATCGCCCCCCATAGCATCGACAATAATTGTTATGTCTGAAGCCGTTGATTTCAAATAAGATGAATATCAAACTATTGAAATTCAGCGCCGCCGGAAGATCAGGACGCTTTTGGTGCCCGCACGGTTCGACCCTTGTAATAGCCACAGTTCGGGCATGCGCGATGGGGTAGCTTCTGAGAGTGACAGTTCGGGCATTCCGAGACCGCCGGTGCAGTCGCCTTGTAATGCGTTCTGCGCTTCCTGCCCCTGGTCTTGGAATGTCGGCGCTTTGGATTTGGCATGCTAATATTACTCCTTCAAATTCGAATGTTCATTCGGATGTTTCGTTTTGTCGTAACCTCTCAAGGCCTCCCCATCGGGAATCATCGATCGCCGTTGAGCAAGAACAGTGCTCGGTATTGCGATCTTTCCCACATTCAGGGCAAAGTCCCTTGCAATCAGGGGCGCATAACAACTTTAAGGGAATTCCAATAGTAACTGTTTGCCGGACGTCATCCGAGAGATCTATGAAACTGACCCCATGTGGAATAACCTGCATCTCCGTCGGATCGATTGCCCCTTCGTCACCTCCCTCCATAACGTAGAACATTCTGTAGGATGTCTTTACTGGAAGGTCAAACTCCCGAACACAACGATCACATGCAAAATGCCCTGTAGAACTAATCGCTGCCTGTAACGCAATTTGATGAACCGACTTGTCCAAAGACGCCTTCACAAATACGCTCCCGGAGAAACTCTCCCCAAGATCAAGCTCCTGAGAAGATACTTCAAATTCGTATTCGTGAATACCCTCAGACAGTCCCCCCACCTGGATCCTCATGGTCCATCCTTACGCCAAAAGAACTTGACAGCGAAACATGTGCAATTGATTTGGAAAAAGCACAAAAGGGATTGGTTCATTTTGGGCGAAAAATTCAAAAAACCGCGCAAAAGATAGACAAAAATGCCAACAGAGTCAAGCAAACCCAAGTACCTCCGCAGACGTTTCGAGACCGGAGAGCCGTGAGAAGAAGCATCCTTTCAAAATGAAACCCATGTGTGCTCGTAAACCCTGAACCGAGTCCCGTCACGCACAGAAGGTGAACTCGTGTGTTGCGGATAACAACTTTGCTTTTTGGGGCTTCTTATCTTTTGAACAAATCACCAAGCGATTCTCTCTTCGTTGGAAATAGACCCCCACCGCTGGAAGACCAATCATCCGGAATAGACCGGATGTGATTTCATCAGTTCCCAAAGGAGTCAATCTGTGGAACCAAGAAAAGATGTTGAAGCAGAGAACCATGTCAGCAAGATACAGGAACTGCTTGAAGGTACCGGTGTTGGTGGTTTTCAGCACTGCTCACCGGAAGAGATCCGGTCGGAGCAGAGGCGAGGACTGCCATCACAAGGGCGTCTCTTTGAAGCAGGTGAACAAACGAAACTCGATCACCTGTTGGGTGCCGCAGAGTACGTTGGAAGAGATCAATTGCACCTTGCGCTGGCAGAAATCCGTTTTGTGCTGGAGCTCGATCCGGAGCATTCTCTCGCAAAGAAATATGCACGAGAGATACATGACCTTATGAAGGACGGTCAACCAGAAGAACGCCTGCCCGCGGAGCTCACATCCCAAAAAAGTGTCGCGATGACGATGATTAGTCTTGTACTGGCAACACTTTCCGTCATTGTCTGGGTAGCCGGAAGGTTCTGATGAGCGGGCTTGAATCAAATAACGGGGAATCTGGAATGATTGAACAAGAGACGGAAGAACTGGCAACTCAACTTATCGTTGTTGCTGAAGAAACACTCCATTCTTCGGAGCCCGGAGCTGTTTCTACGAAAACGTCTGTGGAGAGTCAGCCCGCTCAGATACAATCGGCCTCTTTGGAGAAAATGAAGATTCGCTGTTTCCAGACGGCAGCGGACTATCTCAGCAAGGGATACTATCAGAAAGCACTGGAGCAGATCCGCTATGTTGTGGAGATCGAACCATCCAATTCTATTGCGCGCGACTTTGAACGTAAAGTTGTCGACCTTGCAATGGCGGAACAAAAGGTTAAAGAAATAAGGAAGACCCCTAAAGGGGCTACAAGAGCGCCAGAGCGGGCAACGCCGGTATCGATTCCCCCCCAGGCTCTACCATCACGAGAACCTCTCTCGAAGTACACGCTTGTGCTTATTGTTGTTTGTGTTATTGCGCTTGCCGCTGGCGCGGGCTACTTCTTCGCGAAGCGGGAAGTTCCTGAAGTGCGCTATACCCCCATTATTACAGAACCAGCCGGACAAGCTTCCTCTCAATAGGAACTCCGAAGATCCTTCTCACCGTTATCTCTTCGCGACATGGCGAAGGTGGTGCGGAAGGAGAGACGCGTAAATCGTTTCATGAACCGGTGTTTCGACTTTCAACATTCTTCCATACCGAAGAATGGTTCCCGATAGAGCTTCCACCTCCATTGGTTTCCCGTGCATAAGGTCGTAGTATAACGACGAATGCGTATCGCCTTTCATTTCCTCCAGTATTCCAAGGGTCTTTTCTACAAAATCTTCCTCAAGTTTTACCCCTCGGGCATTTGCAACAGTGAACGCCTCAATCATCGCGGCTCTCAGCAGACGGCTGGAGGGTTCTACCGCCAGGATTTCCCCAAGCGTCAGGCGAGTCATTGCTGTTAATCCCGCGACGGCCGTAATGAAAATGAATTTTCTCCACAAAGCGGTGGTAATATCCGGCGTGTGTTCGGCGGAAATCCCGGCGTCCTGGAGGATTCTTAGGAGTAATTCTGCCTCTTGAACCTTCTGCCCTGAACTATCAAACAGGCCGAAGGTCAGCTTCTTGATTCCGCCGGTCTCAGTAATGACTCCGGGCCGCGTGATTGTCGCATAGATGAAGGCTACTCCGCCAAGCACTTCCCCTTTCGGAATCAGGGCTTTGATTTTCTCCTCATTGTCGACGCCATTCTGAAGGCTGACAATAAGGGTTTCTTCACCAACGTTCGGGATGATTTGTCGTGCGACGACCTCAGTGTCATAGGACTTTACACAAACGAAAATTACGTCTGCAACTCCGGCATCGGCCGGCGTATCAGTCATTTGCCCCGGCGGTACAATCCAGTTTCCGTCCGTGGAATGGATTTGAAGCCCGTGTTTTTTTATTGCGCCAAGATGATTCCCCCGCGCAAGAAACCATACATTATTCCCAGCTTTTGCCAGCTTTCCGCCAAAGAATCCGCCGACCCCACCCGCGCCGACGATAAGAAATCTCGGCTTCCCATCAGTCATGGGATATGGCATCGTTGTGTGGTAGTGCAGGCTCTACGAATAGCACTGATTCACGCTCAAGGACGACGGTCCCTGGAGAAGCACCCTTCGGCTTCCGTACATATTTTTTTTCCGTCAACACCACGGGAACGCGCTTTGCCTTCCTCATCTTGCTGTAGTAAGCAGCAATTGCTGCGGCTTGCTCTTTTGCTTTCTTCCCCGGGTCACCCTTACCTGTGCCCACTTTGAGGACCACATGCGAACCACTTGAACCGCGGGCATGGAACCAAAGATCCTGGGGTTTCGCATGCTTCATCGTGAGCAGGTCGTTGTTTGCGCTGCTTTTTCCTGCGAGCACCTGGAATCCGCCGTCGACGACGAATGTCCGAAATGGGAGAGTTGTGCGTTCTAGTTCTTCTCCTCTCACCCCACGCGCTTTCAGGTCACCACCGTTTTCTTTCATATATTGTCGTAAGCCCTTCCGGGAATCAATATCATTCAATTGGCCAAGAAGCTGTTCTGTTTTTCTACTTCGCTCCCGAAGGGACGTGCGACGCACAAGTGCCAACTCACTTGCTGCTCGCGCTTTTTTCGCCTTCGCAAAATAAGATTGCGCGTTTTGGATTGGAGTAAGCGCAGGGTCAAGTTTCAGCGTCCGTGTGGAACTACCTTCCTGATAAGAATACGATTTGTCGCCTTTCGTAATTTCGCCAGCGCAGGCAAGAAGAGCTTTTCCCGCTTCCCGGTAGAACTCTTCCTTCTGGTCGAGTCCAGATTCGACTTGAATCGCCTGCAGTGTCCGAAGATCCCTCTCCAAAATCTTCTCCATTTTTTTTCGCAGCGTTGTCAGTTCTCGCTGCAGCTCTCCCTCTTTCCTTCGTCCGAAAAGATAGAATCTCAACGCCTCGGAGACATTGTTAAAGACCTTTTCTTTGAGATGTCGATATTGCTGGAGGCCGATAAGAGCAAAGTGTTCTGGAACAAACGCTCCTGCTGGTGAGAACTTTCCGTATACCCTTGGTGAGGGCTTAGTTACGGAAGAGAGTATGGCCTCCAAATGAAAGGCGATTCGTTTTCTCGCTGCAGGGACGATCTCTTGCGTCGGAAGTGAGGGGTCAACGCCCGAACGAATGAAGGTTTCCCGATTCAGTTCCATCCCGAGGGTCGGAAGAGATGCCTTCAAAGCCGACGAGACGGTCTGGTCAGGTCTAGCATTAAGAACAGTATTCATATTCCAACTCTCAGGTTTAACCTCCGGTAGAGTCTCGAGCATCGTCCCGATGAGTTTTCGTGCATTAATAAATGCATCAACAATCCTGCCGCCAGCTTGGGTGAGGAAGACATTTGCTTTCGGCCCGAAAAACCTTATCCACAGTTTATTCCCGGAACCAAGTTGGAGGAGAAGCTCTCTATCGGAGGGATGAATCTGGCACGAATCGAACGCATCGCCGATGCAGGAAGGGAAGAGACTTGCTGTATTTGCCCTTGCGCGGGAATGGCCGGGATGCAGGTAGATAGTATTGGTGAATCGTGTGCAATTCACCACCACTACAGCTTCGTGTCCCTCAAACGAAAGTACCAACTCGTCTTTCTCCTGAGAGTAGACCTCTCGGACTCTCGATCCTTGGAACTTCCGCGTAATGTCCCTAGAAATGCATGCCAGTGTGTTGTAATTACTTACCATGAACTTGTCAACAATATATTGAAAAAACCCCGTCCTACCTATAAAAACGGCAAATCGCTGTTGATAACTTGTGGGTTTCTCTGTGCATTTGAGGTGGGCAAGTTTCCTTTGCAAGTCCAGGCCCCTTTTCGTATTTTCAATCCCCTAATCGATTTTTCGAGGCTACATGATCGCAAGTATGACCGGCTTTGGTCGGGGCGAATCTTCCACCGGGGGGATTTCGGTGTCAGTGGAGATTCGCAGTGTCAACAGCCGGTATCTCGAGGTTTCTGCAAGGCTTCCCCGCTCCGTTTCAACGAGAGAAAATGAGATAAAAGAGATCCTGCGGAAGAGGATTTCCCGCGGGAAGTTAAATGTGCTCGTCTCGGTGGAAAGGGAAAACGGAGGCGAGATTCCTCTAAAAATCAACGCCGAGGCGGCTCGCTCATACCTCAAACTGATGAACCAGCTAAAGAAGGCGACCCGGTTGAAGGAGTCGGTGAAGCTTGAACACCTTCTGAAGTTTTCTGAAGTGTTCGAGCCGGTTGCAATCGAAGAGACAGACGAGGCGGAGTGGTCGGTGCTGCAAAAAGCGCTTTCCAAATCGATTGATGCGTATGACAAGATGCGTCAGGATGAGGGAACGGAGTTGAAGCACGATTTCATCAAGAGAATTGAGTCCATTGAACAATCGCTTTCACACATTGACCGGCTCTCGCGGGAGCGAATACCGGTAGAACGCACGCGCCTGCGAGAACGCATTCAACAGTTGCTCGGAAACGATTCGTTTGACGAGAGCAGGCTCGAACTCGAAATTGCCCTGATGGCTGACAAGCTCGACGTAACGGAGGAGGTGGTGCGGTTTCGAAGCCACAACAAGTTTTTTCTTGAGGCCCTTGACGATGAGGAAGCTGCGGGAAGAAAACTTAATTTCCTGGTGCAGGAAATGAACAGAGAAGCAAATACCATCGGGTCAAAATCGAGCTCGACAGAAATCGCACACCTGGTCGTCGGACTGAAAGAAGAGCTGGAGAAGATCCGCGAGCAGCTGCAGAACATCGAATAGCATGCGGCGCGGGAAGCTGATCGTTATTTCCGCACCGAGCGGGGCAGGTAAGACCACTATCGCAAAAGAGATACGAAAACGATATCCCAAGCTTGCTTTTTCCGTCTCAGCAACGACTCGACCACGGCGGTCGGGAGAAGTAGAAGGTGAAGATTACTATTTCCTGTCAAAGGAAGAGTTCGAGCGACAGGCAAAAGCGGGGGACTTCGTGGAATGGGAGGCCTTCTTTGGAAATCTGTACGGAACGCTTAAGAAAGAAGTTGATCGCTTTGTCAACAAAGGCCAGCACCTTCTCTTTGACGTTGATGTGAATGGCGGGCTTTCGATCAAGAGCGTGTATCCTGATGCGCTGTTGATTTTCATCAGGCCACCGAGCTTTGAGGAGTTGCAGCGGCGATTGCGCGAGCGGAGAACTGAGGACGACATTGCGCTGGCCACGCGACTGGAACGTGTTCCGATGGAACTTGAAAAAGGAGCGAAGTTCGATATTGAAGTCGTGAATGACAAACTGGAACGAACGATTGGTGAAGTAACAGCGATTATTGAAAAACATTTAACAACAACGGAGTGATAAGAGGAGATTCTTGTATGTCAATTAAGCCGCTTGATCTTGATGAGTTCATCAGCAAGGCATCAAATGTTCACGAAGCAATTGTCGCCGCCTCCAAGCGCGCCCGGCAGGCAAATGATGACATCCGCATCGAATTCAACCAGCGCGTGGAAATGGTAGTCACGAAGATGGAAGCCGAGATTGAAGAAAATGAAGTCAATCCTGATCAGTTGAAGATCAGCCTGGAATTTGAGAAACGGCCGAAACCGACTGAAGTAGCCCTTGATGAACTAATGGCAGGCGAAGTCGAATGGCGCTACAAGGAGCCAGAAGAGCCAATCGTCTCCCCCAGCGAAGACTCCGAGTAGATATTTTCAGGGGCCATGCTTGAGAACAAGCACATACTGCTGGGAGTGACAGGGGGAATCGCAGCATACAAAAGTGCTTGGCTTGTGAGGGAGTTCAAGAAAGCGGGGGCTGATGTTCAGGTGGTGATGACAAGATCCGCGACAGAGTTCATCACACCTCTCACCCTTTCAACACTTTCGCAGCGCAAAGTTCTTCTGGACCTGTTTCCGCCATCCCCGGGTGAAACATCCTCACAGTGGACAGAACATATACAGACAGCTCTCTGGGCGGACATCATGCTTATTGCGCCGGCCTCAGCGAACACCATTGCAAAACTTGCTCACGGCCTGGCCGACAACTTCCTCACCACCCTTGTTCTTGCACTGCGGGCGCCGCTTGGGGTTTCACCGGCGATGGATGTGGATATGTACTACAACGAAATTACCCAGCGGAACATTGATATCATTCGGGAGACAGGGTGCTTTATTCTGGATCCAGAAGAAGGCGAATTGGCCAGCGGCCTTTCCGGCCAGGGCCGCCTGCCAGAGATCGA
>QKGJ01000363.1 GCA_003251275.1 Ignavibacteria bacterium | reverse complement strand
CATCAAGGTGCCCCCCCTTGTGCGAACGCGGCAGATCAGTTCTCTTATCACCACTGAATTATCACGAGCCGAGTTTATCGAACGCCAAATCGACGGTTACATGGTCGAAGTGTACAAGAAGTTTTCGATCCCGACCGCCGCAATTGTCTTTGTGTTCCTTGGCGCGCCGCTTGGCATCATGGCCCGCCGGGGTGGATTCGGCATTGGGGCTACTTTGAGTCTGGGCTTTTTCGTCATGTACTGGGCTTTTCTCATCGGCGGCGAGAAGCTCGCCGACCGCGATATTCTTTCTCCCTTCTGGGGAATGTGGTCTGCGAACATCGTTCTCGGCATTTTCGGCATCCTGCTTATGATACGGATCGGACGCGAATCTGTTGTCCTGCGGTTCGAGGCTCTCCGCAACCTCATTCCCAAACGGTTCCGCACCCGACTGCCGGACGATCAAACCTCATCCGAGCCAAACTTATGAAGCTCGCCGATCGATACGTTGGGAAGCAGTTCATCATTACTTCTATTTTTTCCCTTCTTGCGATCATCGTCATTTTCGTGGTCATCGATGCGATGGAGAATCTCGATGACTTCATCGATAAGAATGCGACCACCGGGATCATTCTTCGCTACTATTTCTTCTTCATGCCGGAAATCATCAAGCTGGTTACGCCGGTTGCCCTTCTGCTTGCCAGCCTGTTTGTCACTGCACGGATGGCATCACAGAATGAACTGACTGCGCTGAAGACCTCCGGCATCAGCCTCTATCGCCTGATGATTCCGTATCTCCTGATTGCAACCTTCGTGAGCCTCTTCTCTGTTTACTTCAACGGGTGGATCGTTCCGGAAGCCAACAAGAGAAAACTCACCATTGAACGAGTCTACCTGCACAAGCAGCTGGTCTCAGGAACGGGAGCGAATTTGTATTTTCAGGATTCACCTACGAGGATTCTCTCCGTAGGATACTACGACGACAGCCGAACGACTGCTTCCCGCGTGAGCATACAGGACTTCAGCGATTCCGACTTCACGGTGATGGTGGGACGTCTTGACGCATATAGTATGGAATGGGACACGACCGCCCGTCGTTGGATTCTCCATAACGGCACACAACGATGGTTTGATGGTGGTCAGGAGCGTATCAGAACATTTGAAACGCAAGTTGCCGATCGGCTAAACTTCAACGCAGAAGATCTGCGAAAGAAACAGGAGAAGCCGGATGAAATGGACTATTATTCACTACAACGATTCATTGAGAATCAACAGCGCTCCGGACAGGATGTTGCCCGATGGGAAGTGGATTTCTACAGCAAAGTCTCGTTTCCCTTTGCCACCGTTATCGTTGTTCTTTTTGGTGTTCCATTTTCATCGATCAAGAAAAGAGGAGGCGTCGGCGTTCAATTAGGTGTCAGCCTCCTCATCTGCTTTATCTACCTCATCTTCATGAAAGTCAGCCAGGTCTTCGGCTACAATGGCGATATTCCTCCTCTTCTCACCGCATGGACCGCGAATATCATCTTTCTCGTTGGCGCGATCGCCGTTCTTCTTCGTGTCCCGAAATAATCATCGAAGAAATACTACAGATCAAACTTCAGGTGGAGCACTGCAGCCTGCTCAAGATTGGACTGTCCCGGTACAGCCTGCAATCCCAGCGTTGCGTGCAATTTATTGTGACGCGATGCGCTCCATGCAGCATCAGCGGCACTGAGTATATGATTGACCACCGCAATGGTAACCGCTGTCGATGCGTTTGCGTAGAAGTCATTCGCCTTCCTTCGCTCGCCTGAATAGTAATGGAAGTTTGCGGTGACATTGCCTTCGTTGAGGGGATCGTATACCCACCCGGGGCTTGCGTCAATCCACCCCTGATTGAACTGCGGATATTTCCCGATCAGTTCATAGTACTGCTGTTCACCATAGCGGGGAAGGGTATGGGAATAGTATCTGCCGGCTGTCGTAGATCCAATTGCGCGTTCCATCGCATTTATCACCGACCAGTTTACTTGCTCCCAGGGTCGGTCGAATGGAGATCGATTCTCCGTCCCCGCAATACGCCAATTCGCATATGCTGGTTGTTCGCTGGGCGAAAGAAGATTATTGAACGAGAACTCAGCATACTCCACCACACTCCAATTCTGATCGGCAAAGCCCTCGAAGGATTTCGTTTGCGTGTTGCCCTTGGAGTTTTGCACCGCCGCTATGGTCCATGCCGTGACGCCAATAACAAGGAATGCTGCAGACTTCCAATAGCTTTCTGCATAAAACTCGCCGGCACCCGGGATGACAAGAGACATTCCGGCAGCAAGCCAGGGGGATTTATTCTGAAATTCATCCACAGCATTCCCCTGATGTATCATGTCCGGGCCGCTGGTAAAGTCATGACTACCAAACAAATCAAATTGAATATTTCCCGTGACCTCGGCGTTGCTCATGTGCTTTTTGAACACCATGCTGCTCGCATCACCAGCGAGCGTAACATTTGTAAGCAGTGTGGCCACGCAACCCGCCGCTATGCAGTGCCGAATCATGACATTTCTCCTCTAAAGATCATCTCTACCCTAATCAAAATCAAAACCGAACGTCATCCCGAAATAGAGACGCCATTCCTTTCCGTAGGTGACCGTGGTGTTTCTGCTACGAATAAAAGTACTGAAACGATCGAATCCGTACGATGCGTTAAAGAATATTCGTGTGGGATAGGAATACCAGGAAAAGGCTTCCAGACGGAGTTCAAAACCTGCATCCGTCTTAAAGTTCTTGCCCGCCGAAATATTCCCTGTCCATGCGTCGCCTACATCTGCGTAGACCGATGCATAGAGTTTGTCGAGGTAGAGATGCAGGATGCGTGTATCGATGTTATCGAACAACGGAAACCTGTAGGTAAGGCCGGCAACCAGAGCTTCGTTTCCGCCGAGTGAATAGAACGGGTATCCCTTCATGCCAACAAGGCCGCCGACGTACGTATCGAAAAAACTGTCAACGCGCGGTCCGAAGATCGAACTCCCGCGAACAGAAACTGTCAACGTATGCTTATCGATAAAGGAAGGAATGTATTCCTTCCATGACAATTCAGCCCTTGTGAAATTGACCTTCTTGTATTTTGGCACGAGCCCCGTTGAGCTTATCTCGTAATCACCGTCACCGTTGAACTTATTAAGTTCCCTTGTGAGTTGTAGTCGCAGTTTTCCTCCAACGGGATTGATCTCCTGATCTCGCGATCGTTGAATGAAGGATTGATCGAGAGTAAGCGTAAACGAATTACCGATCAAGTATAAATCGCTCGATGCGGTCACAAGGCGATCGGGATTGGGCAATGTAAAACTTCCCACTTCCGACGTATATCGACTATGCATGTACCGGAATTCAACGTTCGGCCATGGCGGCAGAAGATCCTGCGAGAGCACAAAATCGAATTCAAGAAGATTGTAGGTGATGCCGACATTGAGCGTGTCGAGAGGAAGCGTGATAAAACTTTCGGTCTTCCGGGTGACATTGTATATTTCAGCAGCCGCGCTTGGCGAGAGCCCGAGCTGGTAGAAGCCGGGGAGTTTTCCCCGGTAAATAAACTGGGCGAACAAATCACGCTCGAGATTTTTGTTAAGGGCGACACCGGCAAAGATGCCGGCACGATCGAGAACATCATTGGCAAAGAGATAGACGCCCGGCTTGAAGTTTTCGAGCGCGGTATTCGTCGCATTGTAATTGTCAAGCCGCAGGAACGGAACCACCGTCAGGCTGGTAAACTTGCTCTTATACGGCTTTGGCTGAAATGCAGGGAGCTCAGCATCGTCATACGAACGCAACGTGTGCCAGTCGAACTGGGAGGCGTGAGCTTCACCATCCTTCGACGCAAGCACTTCCGCCGGTCCTGCGGATTCGAGAGTGGCCACCGGACGATATTGATGCGTTCGCTCAGGAATTGCTTCCGGACGATCTAGCTCATACAGTTTATACCCCTTCGAGGTATAGGCAGAGTAGATGATTGTTCCCCCGACGTTGATCGCCGGTGTGAATGCCCCTCCCAGGACGTTGGATTTCTGCTCCATCATTTCGGTCTGGAGATTGTATGAATAGAGATTGAAAATCCCCGTTCGGTCGGAGGAAAAGATCAGTGAACGGCCATCCGGTGTAAACGTGGCAGACCGGGAGTCATCAGGGCCGGTAATAATGAATCGAAAATCAGAGCCATCACGCTCCACCCAGGCAATGTCGCGCCCATCTTTCACCGAATAATCAAAAACAATCCTCTTGCCGTCAGGACTCCACTCCGGATCATATGCTTGCTCCCCATCTTTGAAATGTGTCAACAATCGAGTATTACTCCCGTCAATGTTGCATGTTGCAAGGTCGGACATTCCATCGGCTGTTACGACGAAGGCAATCGTTTTTCCATCGGGAGACACTGACGGGCTCGATGCCCGCTTTCCGAATGTCAACCGTGTTTCCTTTTTTTGACGGAGATCGTATTCATACAAATCCGATTGATACGACCATCGTGGATTGTGGCGCGTGGAGCGACCGTAGTACAGCTTTGTTCCATCGGGCGACCAGGTTACGTCAGTCGCAACCTCGGCCTGAATGCTTGTCAGTTTCCTGCTTGCAAGATCGGCGATGACCAATGACGAACCGCTAAGGTAATCGGATGTTCCGCTACTCACGAATGCTAGTTTCTTTCCGTCTGGCGAAAAACGGGGATAGAGATTTGCAAATCCTGTTTTCGCAGCCAGCCGACAGCATGGACTTATCTGGTGCGGACGAATGGGGTACACACCGCGGCCAAATCCTGCAGAGATGGTTGAAGCCGGGCTTTCATCTTCACCATCACCATCCTTGAAAAAGTCTATACGACGTCCTTCTACGACATTTGGCCGGATAGGTGCGACTCGTTCTCCGTATGTGCGTTCCAGTTCCCTCTTCCAATCATCATACACCTCTGAGCCCCTTTTACCAACCGCCCGTTCGATCGCGCCATCAATCGAAACCGCATCCAAGCGTGACAAGTTTCTGGAAATTTCATTCAGCGCTTCATCTCCATATGTTCTCCCGATATAGGAGACGAAGGCAAATCCTGCATTGTATGAAGACTCGTTCCCAAGACTCGTCTTTCCGAAGACCCCCATTTCCTTCCAGGTAAGCATGTTGCCGTCCAGAACGTACGCGCGGAGAATCATATCCCTATGGGAATCCCAGAAATCATATCGGAGTTCTTTCCGGTTGTACTGCGCGACGCCCTCCGCAAACCAAACTGGAACGACAAATCCTGAAATCGGGTATGAGGCGATGATATTGGGATAGCCGTATAACACGTCCGGACGTCGTTCAGACTCGTATCCGAGCATTTGTAGATAGATCGCCGGCACAGTTCTGCCGAACTTCATCGCCGTCTGGATTTGAACAATGTGTGTAAACTCGTGCGTGACAACATTCCGCAGCCAGTTGTGCGTGCCGCGCAGGACGAAATCCATGCTTGGCGCGTAGATTTCAATTTTGTTGTCGTAGAAATATGCAGCGCCATTCGAGATGTCATCAACGTCATAAATGATGAAACTTACTTTTTGATCCGGCTCGTGATCATACAGGGATGTGACTGGCTTGTAGACTTCCTCAGCGATCTTCGCAATCGCCTTTCCCGTTCGTTCGGCTCCTTCATGATAGTGAACCAGAAAGTGTTCCGTCTCGATCGTAGACCAGGACAATTCCGGATGAAAGAAGTCTTGCTGT
>QKGJ01000028.1 GCA_003251275.1 Ignavibacteria bacterium | reverse complement strand
ACTGATGTTCTTCAGACCGCTCGCGCTGATGCGTTCGCGATTATCAAACGCGATCCGGAGTTGCGTGCGCAAGAACATCAATCCATTGCACATCATCTTCGTACACACGATCGGGAATCGCTCGCGCTTCTTCACATCGGTTGAACGTCCATCTTCATCTCTGCAACAACGTCTCATCAGTCGCTTCCTCCGTTCGTCGGACCGTTATCGTGGACCGGCGACGACGAAGTCTTCGATCGGTCCACTCTTCACTTTTTTCTTGACATAGTTGATAAAAAGTATATATTACCAACAGTTCATCGTATGTCGAACATGTTGGAGAGTACCTGGAACAGACACCATCACAGCTTCCGCGATCATCGAAAGTAGTTGCACTCATTTACAATGTTAAGGCGGAAGAAACTCCGGGTACCATTCTCCCTCTCAGACATCAGCAGTCTCCTTCCAACGAAAACCTCCTTGCCACGGTTTTAGACTCCACGAATGCTCCAGTCATCCAGGGTACGAAACACGTTAATGACCTGTACGCCGAATGGGATACCACGGACACCGTGAATGCCATACGAAAAGCAATTGAAGAGGTTTACCCCGTTACTATGATAGAGGCGAATGAGTCGGCGTATGGAAAACTGCAGGAAATACGGCCGGACTTCGCTTTTAACATGTCTGAAGGCCTCTATGGCGTCTCCCGGGAGGCCCAAATACCTGCAATGCTCGAGTTGTTGCGCATCCCGTACCTCGGTTCCGACCCGCTGACCCTTGCCGTATGTCTTGACAAGTCGCGTGCAAAGGAAATTCTTTCCTATCACGGAATTCGGACTGCGGCGTTCACGGTGATCGGTAGTATGGAGGAGTTCGAGGATGCCAAGGTGAAGTTCCCTGCCATGGTAAAGCCCCTCCATGAAGGGTCAAGCAAGGGAATCTACAACTCCTGTGTTGTGCATGATACCGAAGAACTGGAGAAAGAGGTTCGAACCGTCCTGGCGACCTATGGAGAGCCGGCATTAGTCGAGGATTTCCTTCCCGGTCGTGAATTCACGGTTGCCATGCTGGGCAACGGCGATGGGGTACAGGTGTTGCCTGTTGTCGAGATCAAGTTCGATGCATTGCCTCCGGGAGTGAACCACATCTACTCGTTCGAAGCAAAGTGGATCTGGGATACCACCGACAACCCCCTTGATATTTTTGAATGTCCGGCGTCGCTATCTCCGAACCTCCAACAGAAGATTGAGACGATTTGTAGAGACACGTACCGCATTCTTCGCTGTCGGGATTGGGCGCGCATTGATGTCCGGCTTGACGCGAAAGGTGAACCATGCATTATTGAGATTAATCCATTGCCTGGTGTTCTTCCTCGTCCGGAAGATAATTCGTGTTTTCCAAAGGCTGCCCGTGCTGCGGGAATTCAATACAATCAGCTTATTCAGCGGGTATTGAGTATCGCCATGGAGCGATGTGGCCTGGGGGAAACCACAGTTTCAACATCCAGGACATCACAACTGGTTGAAACGGTGTAACTTACGAGGATTCCGAACAAGGAGAAACAAATGGCGAAACGGATACGGGTTGCTGTACTCTATAATGAACCTCTTACTTCAACGGCGAGCACCACCGTAGTTTCCGAAAGCGGGAAAATTACGAGAGTTGCCCGGAATGAAGTCAGCGGTCGAACAAAGTCTCCCGCAAAATCAAAGAAGTCTCCGGATCAGGCCCAGGTTGACCTTTCTGAGCTTGCTGTCATCGAGGAAATGGAAGACATCAAGTCTGCCTTAAATTCTCTCGGTTACAAGGCTTCAATCCTCAACGTCGATCGTGACGTGTTTCGCCTGATAGATTTTCTGCGTGACGAGAAGCCGGATCTTATTTTCAACCTGGTGGAATGTATCGACAACGAGGCAATCCAGGAGATGAATGTTGCCGGCATCTATGAGCTTCTCGAGATTCCCTATACGGGCGCAAATCCTCTCACTCTGGGGATTGCACTCAACAAGCCTCTGGTAAAGGAAATCCTGACGTACCACAATATTCTCACCCCAAAGTTCCAGGTTTTTCGTCCCTCGGAGCGCATTGTCCTGCGCGAAGGGATTTCATTCCCATTGATCGTGAAGCCCTCCCGGGAAGATGCCAGCGTGGGCATTGACGATGATTCGGTGGTCTATAATATGGCTGACCTGAAGAAGAAGATCAGGCATATTTTCCTTGACTATGAGCAACCCGCGCTTGTCGAAGAATTCATCGAGGGACGGGAGATTAACATTGCCATTCTTGGCCACAAGAAACCGGTCATCCTCCCTATTTCGGAAATTGATTTTTCCGGTCTCGACAAGAACATGCATAAGATTGTTAGCTATGCTGCCAAGTGGGTGGAGGGAACCGTGGAGTTTAACGGAACCCAGGGCGTTTGCCCTGCGCAACTCCCGGCCCGGCTGGAAGCACGCGTGAGGGAAATCGCTCTCCAGTGCTACCGGCTTATTGGCTGCAGGGACTATGGCAGGGTTGACATGCGCGTCACAAAGCAGGGGGTGCCGTACGTTCTCGAGGTGAACCCGAACCCCGATATCTCGGATGACGCCGGCTTTGCTCGCTCGGCGAGAGTGCATGGCCTGTCATTTAAGGAAGCGATCGGGAAGATCGTCGAATCGGCACTTGAGCGAGCGCAGTGAGTGGAAATATCCGTCCATTGGGTCGGGCAGATCGCGCTCCGATGGAACAAATTCTCAGGGACACGAAAGTCTTTTCGGAAGAGGAAGTCGGAATTGCCCTGGAGCTCATTGACATAGTGTTGAGTCAACCGGAGCAAAAGGATTACATCATCAATGTGTACGATGATGGCGAAGTGCTTGGTTACTACTGTGTCGGCCCGACGCCGGCGACCGAAGGAACATTTGATATGTACTGGATTGCGGTGAAGCCGTCAGCACACGGAAAAGGAGTGGGAGGGAAGTTGAACGAGCACGCAGAACGTCTTATTCGGTCGAAGGGAGGACGGCTCATCATGGTCGAGACTTCCTCACAACCGAAATATGAAAAGACAAGAAGGTTTTACATCACTTACGGATACACAGAGATCTCCCGGGTGCGTGACTATTACCGCGTCGGTGATGACCTTTTGGTATTCGGCAAATATATTTAAGGAATAACGGAGGAAAATAGGCGCCCATGGAACTCTGGCAGGAGATGCTACGACAGAGCGTTGACAGCGGAAAGGACCTGGTGGAGAAGTTTGGATTCGACGGGGAACTGGCCGATCGGTTGAACAAGCTGTTTCATATCAGAATCAACCCATACTACTTGAGTCTCATTCGATATCCCGGTGACCCGATCTGGCTCCAATGCATTCCCGACGCGCAGGAACTGGAAGAAGATGGTTTTCCGGAAGACCCCTTAGCGGAGGACTCCCATAGCCCTGTGCCGAGCATTGTGCACCGGTACCCTGATCGTGTGCTGTTTCTGACGACCAGCCAGTGCTCTATGTACTGCCGCTTCTGCACACGCAAGAGGAAGGTAGGAGACTCCACGAAGATCAACATGAAGTACATCCAGGATGGAATCGACTACATCACTGCCCATCCGGAGATTCGTGACGTCATTCTTTCCGGCGGCGATCCTCTTATGCTTACCGATTACATGCTGGAAAGAGTGGTATCCGGACTCAGGGCTGTTCCTCATGTGGAGATCATTCGTTTAGGGACAAAGATGCCATGCGTGCTGCCGCAGCGTGTAACTCCGAAACTCTGCAACATGCTCAAGAAATATCATCCGATTTACGTGAACACACACTTCAACCATCCGTGGGAGTGCACACCGGAGGCAAAGAAAGCAACCGACATGCTTGCCGACGCCGGCATTCCAGTCGGGAACCAGGCCGTCTTGATGAAAGGAGTGAACGATAACGCAGAGGTGATGCTAGAGCTGATGCGCAAGCTCCTCTTCATGCGTGTTCGTCCCTATTATTTGTACCAGGCCGATATTACTAAGGGCGCAAACCACTTCCGTACGCCGGTCAGCGTCGGTCTTGATATTATGGATAAGCTGCGCGGGCACACCTCCGGGTTGGCGATTCCGTATTTTGTCATCGATGCGCCCGGTGGAGGGGGAAAGATTCCACTTCTGCCGCAGTATGTTCTTGGCCGCAACGGCAATCAGATCATTCTCCGCAACTACAAGTACGATATCCACACATACCCCGATGTGGAGGAAGAACCGAAGGCAGCAAAGACGCAATCGGTGGAGAAGAAATACACACGGAAAAAGGCCCGGACAAAGAAGAAATATGTGCCGGACAAAGAGCAGGTGTAATTCCAGTTTGCCTGTTGAACTTCAGGTGCCCGCTCAACCTAATGAGCGGGCATTTTTGTGGGCCCAGTCTACCAACTCCCTCTTGACATCCCGCGCCGGAATCTCGATATTGATGCGGGGATATCCTACCGCTCTTGAAATCGATCTTCCAACTTACCTTCTGCGAGGTTTTATGAAACAAGTTCTCTCGTTCCTTTTTATTTTCCTGTTGGTTTCTCCCGTACTTGCACAAGGCCCGCCGCCGGTACCTGATAGTCTACAGGCTCAACAAATCAATAGCACTGCTCATCCGACGGTCAAGCTGATGTGGCATGTGCCGCTGGGGCCATGGGGATTTAAGGTCTATCGATCGGTCGGAGACACGTCATCGTTCTCTCCTATAGGGATGGCCAATGCGACGCAATTCTATGACCATAACGTAAGTGTGGGGATGACCTATTTTTATTACGTCACATCCGTGCGGTTCATGAACGGCACTATGGAGGAAAGCGATCCGAGCAACATTGTCGATATTACGATTACCGGCATTGGAGGTGGAGGGCTTGGCGAGATTTCTGGGACCGTTATAGACGATTCGACCGGTGATCCCATTCCACACGTTCTCATCAAGTTCTTCCGACAACCGGGAGGAATGAACTGGATGCCGTATGCCTTCACGGATTCACTTGGACATTACTCGAAGGAACTGGAGGCAGGGACGTACCTGATCCTTGCAGCCCCCATCTGGTCATCACTTAATCATATACCATACACTCCGGAGTGGTACGATAACGCACCTTCCCCTGAAACCGCAACGCCAGTTGTCGTAACGGATAGTTCATCGTTTGTTGCTGACTTTGGCCTCGCCAGAAGAGTGCCGCCGAGTTTTGCAACCATAAGCGGAACTGTATCCGACACGGCCGGCAATCCGCTTCGGCGTGCCCGCGTTGCGATCATTCGAACAATGCAGGAAATGACCTCAATGTTTGCAACAACAGGCATGACGCCGGGAATGGGAGAAGAGGCGGTGGACATCGAAGGCGTTGGCCACACCCGTGGCGTGATATGGCATGGCTACACAGATTCGCTCGGGAACTATACAGCTCGCGTGATCTCAGGAAAGAATTACATCGCCATGGCATCGAAGTGGGGATACATTCCCGAATACTTCGACAACAAGACCAATCCGGCGGAAGCCGACATCATTAGCATTTCCGGCGATACGAGCGGCATCGACTTTTCGCTTGCGGTTCGACCAGTGCCACAAAACAGCATTAGCGGTCTGGTCCAGGACTCGACCGGGGCAGGAGTTCCCTCGCGGATTGTTCTCATTCCGGTTCGTCATAATGGCTGGCCGCAACGTGCGCGATTTGGCCATACCGATTCGCTTGGCGTCTATAGCATTGCCGAAGTCTATGAGGGCGATTACTATGTCCTTGCTCTTCCGTTCAGTGGGTACGCCCCATCGTTTTATAAGGCCGGAGTATGCGGCATGGTTCGCTGGCATGACG
>QKGJ01000207.1 GCA_003251275.1 Ignavibacteria bacterium | reverse complement strand
GGGGGAATTAGAGAAGAAGAGTGTTCCCATAGAACCAACACGCTGTTGGATACACGAAAGACCTACATCCCTCAAGTTCCTTGCTATGCCCTCCTCAAGCGCTGCAGCCAGGTGCTCGAGATGTTGGAAAATTTCTTTCTTGTGGTGAAGGATCTTCAACGTCGCATATCCCGCAGCCATCGCTAGAGGGTTCCCGGAGAGAGTGCCTGCCTGATACACGGGGCCGCTTGGAGCCACCATTTCCATCAGTTCTTTCTTCCCTCCATAGGCGCCCACCGGGAGTCCACCGCCAATAATTTTCCCCAGTGTGGTAAGATCGGGGGAAACGCCGTAGAGCATCTGAGCGCCGCCTGCAGCCACCCGGAACCCCGTCATGACTTCATCAAAAATGAGAACGATGTTGTGTTGTGATGATATCTCGCGCAATTGAGCCAGGAAACCCTTATCTGGCGGAACACAACCCATGTTTCCGACGACAGGCTCCACAATGATTGCGCCAATTTGGTTCTTGTTCCGTTCGATCAACCGGTTGACAGAATCAATGTTGTTGAAGCGCGCATTGAGTGTAGCGGCGGCAAGTGATTCGGGAACCCCAGGACTGTCAGGAACACCGAGCGTAAGAGCTCCTGAGCCAGCTTTGATCAGGAATGAATCAGAGTGTCCATGATAACAGCCTTCGAACTTGATAATTTTTTCTCTTCGCGTAAAGGCGCGGGCAAGGCGGATGGCACTCATCGTTGCCTCCGTTCCCGAGTTTACCATGCGAACCATCTCTATGGAAGGCATCATCGTACAAATCAATTCAGCTACTTTCACCTCCAATTCCGTTGGGGCGCCGAAGCTCGTCCCGCATCTTGCCGCTCGTTCAACGGCTTCAATAACCTCGGGATGTGCATGGCCAAGGATCATTGGTCCCCAGGAACCGACGTAATCGATATACTCGTTGCCATCAACGTCCGTAATAGTGAAACCGTTTGCTTCCCTGATGAAAACGGGCTCGCGTCCAACAGATTTGAACGCTCGAACCGGTGAATTGACGCCGCCGGGAATAACGGTTTTTGCCCGCGAAAAAAAGCCCGCTGATTTTTGATGGTTCATTTGAAATTCAAGTGATGATAGGAATTGTGGAGCGAGAACAACCGCCCGGCGCAAGATGAGTGATACGTGATATCAGAACTTCACAGGCTCAGCAAATTTAGCCAGCTCTTCAGAGGAATGTTTTTCTACATCAGCGTGCAGACTGTTCCCGTGGGAATCCATCGTGACGATAGCCGCAAAGTCCTTCACTTTCAGATGCCACATGGCCTCAGGCACACCTAACTCCAGAAGGTCAACGCCTTCTACGTCGGTTATGCAATTCGCGTAATATTGCGCAGCGCCACCGATCGCATTGAGGTAGACGGCGCCATGCTCTTTCAATGCTGCAAGGGTTTTCGCCCCCATCCCGCCTTTTCCCATCACTGCCCGAATTCCAAACTTCTTGATAATCTCCCCCTCGTAGGGCTCTTCCCTGATACTTGTCGTCGGCCCAGCGGCGGTGATTTCCCACTTTTCACCATGTTTCAAGGCGACCGGCCCACAGTGATAGAGCACGGCCCCCTGTAGATCAACCGGTGAGTCGTGAGTGAGCATGTGGTGATGAAATGCGTCACGGCCCGTATGCACGGTTCCATTCAACAACACGATATCGCCAACCTTGAGGCTCCGGACTTGTTCCTCCGCCAGTGGGGTCGACAGCGATACCTCGCGGCCAGAGGCCGGGAGGCCTTTTTCCTTTGCCATTCGGACTGAAGGAGTGTCGTCCCGGTAGAGCCAGTGTTTGATGGCACCTGTCGAGGAATCGAGAACCACCCCAAGTCTTCGAAACGCCCAGCAGTCATATGCAACCGAAACAAAAAAGCTCGCCGGTAATCGGTTCAACGCGGTAATCTTGCACCCAATCAAGGTCGCATTCCCTCCAAAACCCATAGTTCCAATCCCTAACTTATTGGCGCTTTCCATGATATAGGCTTCGAGCTTAGCCAGCTCCGGATTAGGATTAATGTCATCCAGCGTGCGGAAAAGCTGATGCTTCGCACCAGCGTATCCGGATGTCCTGTCTCCGCCTATTGCAACTCCGATTGCTCCAACACTGCATCCCTGTCCCTGAGCCTGGAACACCGCGTGCATGATGCACTTCCGGACTCCTTCGAGCGTCCGATCTGCTCTACCAAGCTTAGGAAGTTCTGCCGGCAACGAATACTGGATATTCTTGTTCTCACAGCCACCCCCCTTCAGAAGCAAGCGAACATCGATATCGTCTTGTTCCCATTGCTCAAAGTGGATTACAGGAGTTCCTTCACCCAAATTATTTCCGCTGTTTTTTCCCGTCAGTGAATCAACGGAGTTCGGTCGGAGTTTGCCTGTGGCAGTCGCCTCCTCAATCGCATCCTTGATCAGGTTCTTCATAACGATCTGGTTGGCGCCAACGGGCGTCTTGATTTCGAAGGTTGGCATGCCTGTATCCTGGCAAATCGGGGCAACGTTATCGCATGCCATGTCAACGTTGATTGTTATTGTCTGCAGGGCAAGAGCGGATTGTGTTTTTGGTTTTTCGGTTTCTGTCGCTCTGGCAAGTGCTCTTCGCACATCAGGAGGAAGATTGCTCGAAGTTTCGGTAATGAGCGTTAGAATACTATCCTTAAAAAGCTTCATGATTCATTCCTTTCTTACCTGCGCATACCTGCAACATCAAGCACTCGCATAGTTTGGTCGTGTAGCATAGGGGATTGGATCTTCAACGCCTGCAATTTGAAATCCTCGTAAACGGAGGGCACAACTATCACATTCTCCGCACGCCACATCTTCATTCTTGTAGCATGACCATGTAAGAGCAAATGGCGCATTGAGACCTAGACCCTCTTGAACAATTTGTGCCTTGGAAAATCTTATTATCGGAGTCACGATGGATATGTGCGTATTGCCGTCTGTTCCTGTTTCGATCGCATGTTCAAAGGCGTCAAAAAACTCCCGGCGGCAATCCGGATATCCGGACGAATCCTCTTCCACCGCTCCCACAATTATCGCCTGTGCTTTGAGCACCTCTGCCCAACTCACGGCAACGGAGAGCATGTTCGCATTTCTGAACGGAACATATGATGAGGGAATCCCAGATCTTCGTAAATCAGTTTTTGGGAGCGGTATGGAGGGATTCGTGAGGCTGGATCCACCGATTGTTTTAAGGTGTTCCATGGAAACCACGAGTCGGTCCTCAACACAAAAATGGTCGGCAAGCGCGTGAAACGCTTTTAACTCTCGTTGTTCTGTTCGTTGGCCGTAGTTCACGTGGAGGAGGGCAAGGTCATGCTCTTCTGCTGCAATCGCCAAAGCAACACAGCTGTCAAGCCCTCCGCTCGTGAGAACTACAGCACGCTTGTTCATCACACTCCCCTCGTCTCTGGTTCCCAGATATATTTGTGCATCTGCAGTTGGAACCGGACGTTCAGCCCTTCTTCCAGTATCCAGCCAGATAACTCGCGAGGCAAAAGATCACCAAAAACAGGTGAAAACAACACGGGACATCTATCCTCCAGCTGATGCTGTCTGATTATCTGAACGGCCCACTCGAAATCATTTCGATCTCCAACGACAAATTTTATTTCATCCGTGCGCCGCAAATGCAAAATGTTCTCCCAGAGGTTCTCTTTCTCCATTCCACTGCCGGGAGTTTTTATGTCCATAATTCGCTTTACGCGACTATCAACACGAGAAATGTCCAGACTTCCACCTGTTTCCAGCAACACCTTGAAATCGAGGTCGCAGAGCCGGGACATCAATTCATGCACGTTGTCCTGTACCAACGGTTCTCCACCTGTAATCTCAACCAAACGGCATTTGTATTCACACACTTTCCGGAGAATATCTTCGATAGACATTGCCGTACCCTCGTGGAAGGCATACCCCGTATCGCAATATGTACATCGCAAGTTACAATAGGCCAGCCGGACAAACACGCAGGGCAAACCCATGTAACTGGATTCGCCCTGTAAGCTGTGGAAAATCTCATTGATAACGAGTGATTTCATTGCAACAGGAGCAGAAATGGATAGAGCAAAGTACGCAGAAGGTGCAGGAAAATCAAGAAACGGGGGTGAATCGGTGCATCTATTGTCTGAGAGAGGCGACTAATGGTGGTTGGTTAGGCGTTGCTTTCTTGATAGTGAATTCGCGATGGAAACAACAACAACTTCTTCATCAAGGGGTTTCAAGATAAAGTCATCAACTCCGAGCTTTTTTCCCGCTATAAGGATGTCTCGGTCGATCCGAGTTGCCAGAAACAAGAACGGAATTGGTGCCGTTTTTGCGTGAGAGCTGGTGTGAAGGTATAGGTCAAAACCAACAGGTCCATTCTCAAAATTTACTTCAGACACAATAACGCTCGGTTCCGCAGATTCGAGAATCTTGAGCGCCTCTTTGAAACCACCGGCAGAAGCAACCCTGTATCCGCGTGTCGTCAATGCGGAGGAAAGAGATGTCAATATCCTTTCATCCTGATCAACGATCAGAACGAGAGGTTCAACTGGCTTGCTGTTCCCATTCGAACCACCACCCCCGTTCTGTGCTACCAAGGCCTCCAGTAGATCGATCCGTGCACCAATTGTAACGGCAGCCTCGTTAGCCTGGTCTAGGCCGAGCACTCGATCGATCATTTCCCTGGCGCTCACCATCCTCGACATGGTGAGATACTCCTCCGCTCGCTCCAGATAATGCTCGATCTTTGCCGTACGAAAACTAAAGTCTAACTTATTTTGAAATTGGGCTGAATCTTGTGGTTCCATTAAAAAAGCTCCGAACTAAAACTTGCGGTCACCAGAGAGGTTCTGAATGGGTTGCGTGGCGTTAATAGCGGGGAGGATTTTCTTGGCGCAATTTACTACAATGGATGGATGCCTCTTGTGCCTTGAGTCACCGGAGTCCGAGCAGCGGTGAAGGTACAAGGGTGACAGTTTCTGAGAATCGGAAGAACCACGTGATCAGCGGCAGGCAACATATTACTCTCTCCTCCTTTGATGCACGGGCAAAGATTGTCGTGTTCCTTTTGATTGGCACATTTACCTTTTCTCTCTCATCTCCATGTGGACTGGTTCCCGGAGCAATTCTCGCTTTTCTGGGCATGTCGGTTTCCGATCTCAAAATATGGGAATTGATTAAGCGCATGCGATTTGTCGCCTGGTTCGTCGTTGTCATCATTATATCCAATGCTCTGACTGGGGGTGGTGCTGTGGCGTTGGAGTTTCGGGGGATGATTGCAACATGGGACGGCATTGCAAAAGGCTTACTCCTCTCGGCAAGGATCGTCCTTGTCTTCTGGCTTTCGATACTGCTCGTGTTGTCGACCACCGTTCCGGAGATGATCGACGCAGCCGAATCTTCCCTTCAGCCATTCCGACGGAGGTTCGGATTCCTTCTTGTTATAGTTAACCTGACAATAACAATGGGTCCGATGCTTGTGCGGGCTGCACAACGAATCAAGACGGCGCAAATCGCAAAGGGTGCCGACGTTGGTGGGGGCATGTTTTCCCAAATCCGATTTGCGGTCTCGGCAGCGGTCCCTCTCTTTGCCAACTCATTTCGGATGGCCGATCAACTCGCAACCGCGATGGATTCAAGGTGTTATGATCCTGTTTTTCTCAGAACACCTTTTGCGGATCATCGACTGAATCAGAACGACGGGATTCTTGTCTTTGCCTCTGTTGGACTTATGCTAGTGGTTGGGCTTGTTCTCATAGCCTCTACCTAGCGGAGCTTCCCCGCT
>QKGJ01000044.1 GCA_003251275.1 Ignavibacteria bacterium | reverse complement strand
AAAAAAGCATTAATGATCTTTTTACCACTCCTGCTCGTGAGTGCAATGGCATTTGCAGGAAGCATTCAGAAGGGTGAATTCCAAGGTGACGTGAAAAGCGAAGGCTGGACGCTGAATGCCGGAAGTGGCTCCCGTTCGCATATTGTCTTTGTCAAGTTCGACAAACCCTTTGATACGCCACCGCAGGTTGTCGTATCCTTGACCGGTTCGTCATCCGCGGCGGCAAAAGACGGCTCAACAAACATTGCGGTCAGCCCTGACCGGGTCACGCGCGATGGCTTCGTCGTGAAAGTGAGCACCTGGGGCGAAAGCAAAGTGTTCGCAGTCTATGGTAGCTGGATTGCTTTTACGGACAAGTAATACCTTCACGATTGAGAATGGTCTATTGGGCTGCCGTGGGGTAGCCCTTTTTTGTATCGTGTAATCGGACGGGAGCACTCTATGGTTATCGGCGGTTTTTCTGGCATGATCAAGAAGGTATTCATTCTTCTGTTCATCGTTGGCATTGGAGTGGGAATTTGGTTTGCGTTTGCTTTGTGGACCGGATTGTATTCGGTGTACTCCTTCCCTCCGGGCAAGGAACACAGAGATGGAGCAACATTGATCGTCAATCGCGAAAGTGGTGAACCCCTCTTTAATTCTCCTGACTACGTAGAGCCACCCAAAGCTCCTCCGCCCGAGCATACCGGGGTAGGGTTTGGGAATATCCCAATGCCCAAAAAGCCCCTTTCGATTCGTACAATTGTCGAACTTCCGTACATCGAGTGGGCCTACAAGAAATCATTGCCTGATAAAGAGGAAACGGGGAAAAAGAAACCAATCTGATGTAACCGAGTCCGCGAAAAGCGCGTAAACAATCGTTGAAGTGAAGCTCAGCGTTCGCACAACTGACTTGCCTGTTTTTTTTCCAACCAATTATTGAGATTATAAGAATGAACACGAAGAGCGCCGATCTCTCAGCGCTAAGAATCAATAGAGGCAAAGAAGAACACCCCCCGGACGGTAAAAAACCACCCTGGAAGCCGATTGTCTCACTCTTGGTGGTTGTAGTCATTGCCGCAACATACTTTGTGCTTAAAGATCGCTTCACGTCGATCCCTGAGGTTGAACTCACGACCGTATCATTGACCTACCCTTCACAAGAAAACGCAGTTCTCACGGCCAGTGGTTATGTGGTTGCTCAACAAAAGGCATCGGTAGCGTCAAAAGGAACCGGGCGCCTTGTCTTTCTCGGGGTAGAAGAAGGGGACAGAGTCTCGAAAGGCGAGATAATCGCCCGCCTCGAAGATTCAGACGTTCTCGCAGCGCTGGCAAAGGCACGCGCAGATTTAGAATTTGCACTCGCAGATTCAGTTGAGGCTTCACAAGCTTTCGCCCGAGAGGAGGCAATGTATGCGCGTAATCTCACTTCAACCGCTGAATTCGATCTTGCTTCAGCCCGCATCAACAAGGTTGTCGCTTCCATCAAAGGAGCGCGTGCTTCCCTTTCCGCTGCGTACGTTTCTCTCGAGAACACAAGGATTCGCGCCCCGTTCGATGGCACGGTTCTCACCAAAGACGCCGACGTGGGAGAAGTCGTGGCTCCTTTCGCTTCCTCTGCGAACTCCCGGGGGGCGGTCGTAACCATGGCGGACATGTCCTCACTTGAAGTTGAAGCGGATGTTTCAGAGTCGAACATTACGCGGGTGAAGGCTGGACAACCATGTGAGATTGCCCTCGATGCGTACCCTGAAATTCGCTATCAAGGATTTGTGCACAAGATTGTGCCGACCGCGGACCGAGCAAAGGCCACGGTTTTGACAAAAGTCCGATTCAAACAAAAAGATGACCGCGTTCTCCCCGAAATGAGCGCGAAGGTTCTCTTTTTGGAAAAAGAATCAAGTATCGAGGAGCAGCGTAATATTCGCCCGCTTCTTACAGTCCCGACGAGCTCAGTTGTTCTTCGGGACGATCAGTCGGTAGCTTTCACATTGCGCGATGAGAAAGTGGAACTTGTCTCGGTAAAAACCGGCGCCGTCGTTGGCACTCGAGTTGAGATCCTTGAGGGATTAACGGCAGGCGAAAAAATAATCCTTCGTCCTCCTCCCAACCTTGCAACGGGAGATCAAGTACGAATGAAGAGTAACTGATAACTATTCACTGGAGATTGAATGGCTGGCAACGGATTTATTCAGGTCGATAAAGTTTCAAAATCGTATCAGCGAGATACGATCAAAGTTGAAGTGCTCACAAACATTTCGCTTACCGTTCCTGAAGGAGAGTTTCTTGCCTTGATGGGTCCTTCAGGCTCGGGAAAGACCACGCTTCTCAACCTCATCGCCGGCATCGATCGACCGGATCAAGGAACCGTCGTGGTTAACACAGTCGACATCGACGGCCTTGGTGAATCCGCGCTTGCAAAATGGCGTGCAAACAACGTGGGGTTTATCTTTCAATTCTACAACCTCATGCCGGTACTCACTGCATATGAAAACGTCGAGCTTCCTCTCCTTCTAACCAAACTTTCGAAGAAGGAAAAAAAGGAGCACGTGGAGACCGCTTTGAATCTGGTGGGACTTGCCGACAGGATCCATCATTATCCGCGGCAGCTTTCCGGAGGACAGGAACAGAGAGTGGCAATCGCACGTGCTCTTGTTACCGATCCGGCTCTGATTGTTGCGGATGAGCCGACCGGAGATCTGGATAAAGTTTCAGCGGAGGAGATCATGACCCTGTTGGAAAGACTCAACAAAGAATTCAAGAAGACGATTGTGATGGTCACCCACGACCCGCGCGCTGCGGAAAAGGCCCATAAGGTAATGCATCTGGACAAAGGTGAACTGACAAAGGGGTAGGGTATGTTTATTTTTCGATTGATCCTGAAGAACGCGCTTCGTCATAAACTCCGGACGTTTTTGACCATTCTTGGTATTTGCATTGCGGTGACAGCGTTCGGCTTTCTCAGAACAATTGTCACTGCGTGGTCTGCAGGGGTAGAGATGTCAAGTGTGACCAGAATGATTACACGCCACAAAGTATCGTTTATTATGCCTTTGCCTAAATCGTACAGGGAAAAAATTCAAGCTATTTCTGATGTTGACTTGGTAACGTACGCCAATTGGTTCGGCGGCTTGTATAAGGATCCAAACGACTGGAAGAACTTTTTCCCTCGTATGGCCGTTGACCCCGAGACATACTTTGATATCTATCCTGAGTTTGTTCTCTCGGAAAAAGAGTTGTTGGATTTTCGTAAAGAACGAAATGCCTGTATCGTGGGAAATAAGCTTGCGAAGGAGCATGGGTTCAAAATTGGCGATATCATCTCTATGGACGGAGACATCTATCCTGGAAAGTGGGACTTTGTTGTTCGGGGCATTTATAAGGGGAAGGATGAAACTTGGGATGAAACCCAGATGCTATTCCAGTGGGATTACCTCAACGAGCGCATTGCCCAGCAACAACCCACGCGCCAGGGAAATGTCGGCTGGTATGTCCTTCGAGTAAAAGATCAAAATGCGATGCCAATCGTTGCCCGCGAAGTGGATGAACTGTTCAGTAATTCCCGCGCTGGCACTAAGACTGAAACGGAGAAGGAGTTTCAACAAAGTTTTGTCTCAATGTCGAGCGCGATCATTACTTCGCTGGAGGCGATCTCCTATATTATCATAGGGATCATTCTTCTCATTCTCGCAAACACGATTGCGATGGCAGCCCGCGAACGAACCCGTGAGTATGCGGTGTTAAAGACGCTCGGTTTCTCCTCTATCCACATCGTTGGCCTTATTGCCGGTGAATCGTTGCTGCTTGCGGGCCTCGGAGGGGCGCTTGGCCTTGCGCTCACGTTCCCCATCTCAGCGGGCTTTGCGAAGCTCTTCCCGACATTTTTTCCAATTTTCAATGTCGAAGATATCACTATTATCCTGGCCGTTTCCGTAGCTCTTTTCGCAGGTATTATCGCGGCAACGTTTCCAACGAGTGCGACACTCCGAACAAAAATCGCTGACGGCCTCAGACAAATAGGATAGAACCTCATGATAGTTCCTTTGACGTATATTTGGCGGAGCCTCTGGACGAGACGCCTTACTACCGTTCTCACGCTCGGCGGTATTGCCCTCGTGGCGTTTGTGTTCGCCGCTGTTCTCATGCTTGCACACGGACTCGAAGAGACTCTTATTGAGACCGGCTCGGAGGACAATGTAATCGCGCTTCGCAGGTCGGCAACTTCGGAACTTGTGAGCCAAATTGATCGGGATGGCGCAAACGTTCTCCTTTCTCAGCCGGAAATTGCCATTGGACAAAACGGGAAAGCTTTTGCTTCGACGGAGACCTACATTATCATCAATCTGGGAAAAAAGCAGACGAACGACATGGGAAATATTGTCGTCCGTGGAATTTCCCCGCAAGCAACCGACCTGCGCCCGCAGCTCAAGATCAGCGATGGACGTATGTTCGAATTCGGGAAGGACGAAATCATCGTTGGCAAAAGCATCAACGCAAAATTCGCGGGCGCCGACATTGGCCAGCGCATCAAGTTCGGCGATGATTGGTGGACTGTTGTTGGCGTGTTTGAAGCCGCAGGGACTGCTTTTGAATCTGAAATCTGGGGAGATGTCGAACAGTTCATGCCCGCATTCGGTCGGCCTGTGTTTTCCACAGTGACAGCACGTCTCAAGGAGAAAAATGGATTCGCCGCCCTCAAGACCAGAATGGAGAACGATCCCCGAACGCAATATCTTGACCTGAAGATCGAACGAACATATTACCAGGAGCAGTCAAAGTTGATGTCAGACTTCATCAAAATCCTGGGTTTGATCGTGACAATCATTTTTAGCATCGGGGCCGTAATCGGAGCAGCCATTACGATGTATGCTGCGGTTGCCAACCGAACGCGAGAGATCGGAACCTTTCGTGCCCTTGGCTTCAGTAGAGCGAGTGTCTATATCGCCTTCCTTGTTGAAGCGATCTTCATTTCCATTATTGGAGGGAGCGTTGGGATCGCGCTTGCTTCGATCATGTCGTTCTTCAGTTTCTCAACAACGAACTTCTCCTCATTCTCCGAACTTGCATTTGGCTTCCGCATATCCCTTGATATTATTGGTGGAACTCTTTTCTTCTCTCTTGTCATGGGCATATGTGGTGGATTCTTCCCGGCCGTCCGAGCAACCAGATTGAAGATAATAGATTCCCTTCGCGCTGCATCCTGAACCCATAGAAACTGGGGAATTTAGTCTGGCTACCTTTATCCTAGTGGGTAAATGGACCACACTTGCCTGTAGAATTTCCTACTTAAAGTTAGGCATTTTCGATGAAATGTGGCTCATTTGCCACCATTTCTTCTGGTACCTATTTAGATGACTAGAGATTTGATGATTTTGTGTGATGGGAATGAGAAGAAGGGATGAACTTATTATTCGTTGACGACGACCAAAATTACCGCGAATTAGTCCGCGAAGTTCTTTCTCTCCAGGGGCACGTCGTCCACACCGCCGCCGATGGTGCAGAGGCTTATCAAATGCTCCAGAAGGACACGATCCAGATCGTTGTGTCGGACATTCGGATGCCACGGCTCAACGGGATGGAACTTCATCGTCTGATTCGTTTCAGCGAAGGCCATCGAACCACACCTTTCGTCTATATCTCAGGGTATCTTGACTACAGATTGAGGAAAGTGATTGAAAATCCCACCATCGATTTCTTTATGAACGAGAATGAGCCTCGTTCTTTCCTGGTCAGCCTTGTCGAGGATATTGAGGATTAGAAGAATCGAGGCACGGCACCTGAAGAAGTCGTGATCTTGCCTAAGAAGGATGATCAAATGCGCCGGTCCGCTT
>QKGJ01000143.1 GCA_003251275.1 Ignavibacteria bacterium | reverse complement strand
CTCTCCAGCACCATGTTTTCCGGTGGCCTGGGGTTGCTGTTGATCGGTCTGGCGTTTAAGGTGGCCGCGGTACCATTTCATATGTGGGTACCGGATGTTTATGAAGGTTCGCCGACCACCGTGAGCGGATTCATGTCAACAGGAGGGAAGGCCGCTGCGTTCTCTGCATTCCTGATAATCTTTGCTCCATCACTCATCTCTTCTGTCGTCAACGTACAAGAATTGCTTGCGGTTGTGGCCGCGCTTTCCATGGTGGTGGGCAACATCCTTGCGATCTCGCAAACAAATTTGAAACGCATGCTGGCCTATTCGAGCATTGCTCATGCGGGATACATATTGACAGGGGTTGTTGCGGGCAATGGTATCGGTGCGCAGGGAGTGCTATTCTACCTGCTATCGTATGCCATGATGAACATCGGTGCCTTTGGGATTCTCGCGATCCGAGAGAAAGCTGATGGATCCAATGTTTCTTATGACGACTACACGGGACTAAGCACCCGAATGCCTGTCTTGGCGGGATTGATGGCTCTCTTTATGTTCTCGCTCACCGGAATTCCGCCTTTCGCGGGATTTTTCGGAAAGTACTACGTCTTCATGGGCGCGATCAAAGCAGGCTTTACATGGCTAGCCATTGTTGGAGTGCTGATGAGTGTTGTTTCTGCCTACTATTATCTACGCGTCGTGGTTCTCATGTACTTTCGGGTGCAGGATTCCATCGCTGAAGATCATGTTCCGATGATGGGGAGTCTTGCACTCCTGTTCACCGCCCTTGCTCTTCTACTGTTGGGCATCTTTCCTTCTTCCGTACTGCAGTATACTCAACATTTCTTTTAGAGAACAATGCATCTGCTTGCCACAGCGGACGAAATGCGCGCGATGGATCGAGAAGCGATATCGTCCTACGGGATCCCCGGCATTGTGCTGATGGAGAATGCAGGGCGTGCGTGCGCTGAGTTTCTTGAACGGGAGTTTTCAACGTTGAGGAATCTTTCAGTGGCCGTGGTGTGCGGGAAGGGGAATAATGGCGGCGATGGATTTGTCATCGGCAGGCATCTGGCCAACCTCGGTTCCACAGTTGATGTTTTTCTCCTCGCACCTCCCCGTGGAATCAAGGGAGATGCAAAAACAAACCTGTCCATCCTCGCAAAGATTGCCAAGAAATCCCAGAGGGTAAATATCAAACAGATTCAAAATGCGTTTCCATCTTCAAGGTCTTATGACATATTAATTGACGCCATGTTCGGTACCGGCTTCTCAGGAAACGTCCGGGGTGGTTATCTGAAGGCAATTCAATGGATGAACGATTCGGGAAAGAAGATTATTGCTGTTGACATTGCCTCAGGCGTGAATGCCTCGACCGGCGCTGTTGGAAATGCTGCGGTGATGGCGAGTGCCACCGTGACGATGGGATCGAGGAAAATCGGGCAGTGTGTTGGAGAGGGGAGAGTGCGAACAGGTTCACTCGTTGTAGCGGACATTGGGATTCCGATCACCGCAAAGGCCAAGGGAAAATGCCACCTTGTCGAGGAAAAGGATGTGGCAGCGTCCCTGCCGGAAATCTCTTTGCTGGCTCACAAGTACTCTAGGGGAAAGCTTCTCATTATCGGAGGTTCCCGCAAATATACTGGCGCGCCGGTGATGGCCGCACAAGCGGCAATGCGAGCGGGAACAGGTGCAACAATCCTTGCAATCCCGGAAGGGATTCGCGACGTCCTGGCAAAAAAACTGACGGAGGTGATGCTTTTACCGTGCAGAGAAACATCGATGGGATCGCTCCATCACGATGCGATACCATTGCTGTTGGAAAGATCGAAGTGGGCTGATGCTGTTGCAATTGGGCCGGGACTTTCCCGGGATGATGAAACTCTGGGACTTGTTCGGGAGCTTCTGTCTGGAATTGATCGGCCAATTCTCCTCGACGCCGATGCGCTCCATGCATTGAAGGGAAATCATCATTTACTGAAAAATCGGAAGGTGCCAACCGTCCTTACTCCACACTATGGAGAATTCAGCGACTTGACTGGCTTGAGCAAAGAAGAAACTGAAAGTGACCCGGTGGCGAGCGGCCGCCGATTTGCGAAAAGTCTCAAGAGCGTCCTCGTCCTCAAGGGCGGGCCGACCGTCATTGGAACAACCGAAGGAAATGTATTCGTAAACTCGACAGGAAATCCGGGAATGGCGACAATCGGTTCGGGAGATGTGTTAACTGGAATGATCGGCTCTCTGCTTGCGCAGCGCATGGAACCTGAACACGCAGCGGTTGCAGGCGTTTTTCTCCACGGGCGAGCGGGAGATCTCGCTGCAAAAGAACATGGAACGCGGAGTCTCATGGCGCTTGATATCGCCGCTAAGATCCCCTTAGCGGTAAAGGGTCTCTCTGAATGAGTGAACAGCGGAGGCTTCGCTCATTCTTACTATTTCAAGGCCCATTCATATTGTGGTGTCTCTTGATTTTTGTCAGCTCGTCCATCCCGTCCGCAAAGCTTCCACGTTTTGTTTTCAAGCTGTCGGATAAATTTCTTCACTCAATTCTCTTTCTTGTGCTTGCAGCGCTGGCGTACAGAGCTCTCACGCACCAGGGCTCGTTTCCCTCCCTTTCTCGTCATGCTTTGGTCATCACCCTTGCGTTCACCCTCTTTTACGGGGTGAGCGATGAAGTTCATCAATTATTTGTTACAGGAAGAAATGCGAGTGTGTATGATGTGGCAGCCGATGTCGTCGGCGGTTTAGTGTTCGTTCTCTTCATAAAGTTCTCCGGAATGTTGAAACGGCGTCAAAGCAGAACCTCCTCTATTTGATTTTCCTCGTCAAATTCGATAATTTTGTTAATTGGAATTCGAATTACTCCATACAGATCGGCGTGCACGCGCTGGGATCATCCACACGGAGCGGGGAGATATCCCAACGCCAATCTTTATGCCTGTCGGAACACAGGGGTCTGTCAAGGCCGTTGAGCATCGGGAATTATTGGAGATCGGCGCGAAGATCATTCTCGGAAACACCTATCATCTCTATCTTCGGCCGGGAACGGAAATTATCGAGAAGGCGGGAGGACTACACTCCTTCATGAATTGGGATCGTCCGATTCTCACTGACAGCGGCGGGTATCAGGTGTTCAGCCTATCGGATATGAGAGGCATCGAAGAGGATGGTGTTGCGTTCAAGTCCCATCTCGATGGCTCGGCGCACATGTTCTCTCCCGAAAGGGTACTCGACATTCAGCGTTCGTTAGGATCGGATATCATGATGGTCCTGGACGAGTGCACGCCATATCCTTGCGAAGAAACATATGCCCGTGATTCCCATGAGCTCACTCTTCGCTGGGCAGAACGGTGCAAAGTTCGACAGATGCAAACAAAACCACTTTATGGCTACCAACAATCGTTGTTCGGGATTGTTCAGGGAGGTACATTTCCAGCTATTCGCGAGGCGTCAGCCAAAGGTTTGCTAAAAATGGATTTCGACGGGTATGCGATTGGAGGTCTCTCTGTCGGGGAACCCGCCCAGGATATGTATTCGATGACTGAGATATGTACAGCAATCTTGCCGCCGAGGAAACCGCGGTACCTTATGGGGGTAGGCACTCCGCAAAACCTGCTGGAGTCTATTGATCGGGGGATTGACATGTTCGATTGCGTTCTGCCGACGCGGAACGGTCGCAATGCGGTGGTGTTCACTCGCTCGGGAAAGCTGAATTTGCGCAATGCAATGAACGCGCTTGATTTTTCGCCGATCGACCTGGAGTGCGAGTGTTATACCTGTTCCAATTTTACGCGGGCATATCTTCGGCATCTCTTCAAGGCAAGCGAAATACTCGCATTGCAGTTGGCATCGATTCACAATCTATCGTTTTATCTGTGGCTGCTGCGAGCGACGCGAGAAGCAATTTTGAATGACGAATTCCAATCCTGGAAAACCGAACAACTTGGACGCCTCTCCAAAGAAGAGGCACTCGTTTCATAATCACATCGAAGAACATTAAGGAGGAACACATTGAATCTTAGTCCGATTCTCGCAATGGCGCCACCACCCAATGGTGGAGGAGGCGACGGGGGATTGATGAGCACACTCATCATGTTTGCTCTTATCATCGGTATTTTCTATTTCATGATCCTTCGTCCGCAGCAGAAACGACAGAAAGATCGGCAGAAAATGCTTGAAGCCATCAAGAAAGGTGATAAGATTGTTACGTCCGGCGGTCTGCATGGGACAATTGCCGGGATCGATGAAAAGACTCTCTTGCTTCAAGTTGCCGACAATGTAAAGATGAAATTCGAGCGGTCCGCCGTTGGCGCAATTGTCAAGGAAGGCGAGGGTGAAACAAAGGGTGAGAAGTAAGAAAAGATTCTGAAATGCAGGGGCCGGGACTCTTTCCACCAGGGAGGTTAACATGGTAGAGACGAAACCGAAGACCGAAGAGTTCGATTCCATTGAAGAAGCGATCGACGCGATTCGGACTGGCAGCATCGTTATTGTCGTGGACGATAATGATCGTGAAAACGAAGGTGATTTCATCTGCGCAGCTGAATTCGTGGATGCAAAGGTCATTAATTTCCTTTCAAAAGAGGGGCGGGGGATTATCTGTGCCTCATTAACCGGAGAACGAGCTGATCAACTCGGCCTGACCATGATGGTTGAGAGCAACACATCATTGCATGAAACTCCTTTTACCGTCTCCATCGATTATATCCATGGAACAACGACGGGCGTTTCCGCACAAGACCGGTCCGCGACCGTCAAGGCACTCATTGATCCAGCCACAAAGCCAAGCGACCTGGCTCGACCCGGACATATTTTTCCGCTGCGCGCTCTTGATGGGGGCGTGCTCCGCCGTGCGGGGCATACCGAAGCCGTTGTTGATTTATGTCGTCTCGCCGGTGTAAAGCCTGCGGGTGTGCTCTGTGAAATTTTAAATGACGACGGGTCAATGGCGCGGGTTCCCGAATTGAGAAAGCTGGCAGATCGGTTCAACCTTAAGCTCGTGACTGTTCAGGATCTCATCAGCTACAGGATGATCCGGGAGAAACTTGTGCAGCGTGTAGTCAGCACGCAGCTGCCAACCAAATACGGAGAGTTCACGATCTATCTGTACAAGAGTGAAACGGACAACAAGGAGCACATCGCTATTGTCAAAGGTACCATTCGTCCCGAAGTGCCGACTCTTGTGCGGGTCCATTCCGAATGCCTTACCGGCGATTTGTTTGGTTCCTTGCGATGCGACTGCAACGAGCAGCTTATCGCCGCCCTTCACATGGTTGAACGGGAAGGGCAAGGGATTGTACTCTACATGCGACAGGAGGGACGCGGCATTGGTCTGAGCAATAAACTAAAAGCATACAAACTTCAGGACGAGGGTCTTGATACGGTCGAAGCCAATGAAAAGCTCGGCTTCCGTCCTGATCTTCGAGATTATGGAATTGGAGCACAGATTTTAAGAGACATTGGTGTTACCAAAATGAGGCTCATGACGAACAACCCTCGTAAGGTTGTCGGCCTTACGGGATATGAATTGGAAATAGTAGAGCGCGTGCCGCTGGAAATGGGTCCGAATGAGGTGAATGAGAAGTATCTAAGAACGAAGCGGGACAAACTGGGGCACCTGATTCTCATCGATTCAACAAAAACACAGAGCTAGAAAGACACCCGGCACTTGCTTTTCTCGGTTGGGTTTCTTACTTATCAACAGAAATTCGATAGAAATTCGGACGTAGCCACCATTCGGGGAGCTGAATGATGGCTATTCTTTTTGTAATGATCCTTTCTTTAGCGGAGTGGTCTATGGCGGCAAATGGTATCTCTGAAACAGTATATCTGAC
>QKGJ01000333.1 GCA_003251275.1 Ignavibacteria bacterium | reverse complement strand
ATCATGTACGTGGGGCATCTTGCCCGACGACGCATACCCTTAGAGGCTTAGTGTTCGTTTGTTGGTGTTCCTCTGCCCGAACACACCTTCTACTCCAGCAAGACAAACTTCCTGGTTTGTCTATAGCCTCCGGCCGACATCCGGTAGAAGTATAAGCCGCTCGAAAGCTGATACTCCCACGCTGAGAACACGATAGTATGTTCACCTGGTTCGATGTCCCGGTCGACAATGGTTGCTACCTTTCGACCAACAACATCAAACACCTCTAGGATCACGTGCTCGCGACGGGGAACATCGAATCGGATCATCGTGGTAGGATTGAATGGATTGGGAAAATTTTGATACAGGGAGTACGACGAAGCAAACCCCATTGTCAATGGAGCCCCAACGTTGAGAGTATCATCGATGAGCGCAACCCAAACGCTCAGGCTGGTTCCGTCAAGACGCATCCATATTGGATACACCTTCCCGTTGTGTGCCGCAATATTGACGTAGTCCCCAAAGAAAATACCCGATGTGGGAGTAAATGACGATTCACTAACTTTGAAGTTGGTAAACGAGTCTCCTCCATCCGTCGACCGGGCAACGAAGACATCGGTTGAATTGCCTGTACCATTCCGCCGGTCATAGAAAACAGCGTAGAGATATCCCGTTGATTGGTCGACCGTCATCCAGGTGAAGAATTGCTGGGCGCTCGTCAGATCATCATTCACTCTTCGTGGAGCTGACCATGTGTTACCTCCATCGGTGGATTTGGCGATAAAGACGTCCGTATTCTGTAGACCGTTGCGCTGGTCGGACCAATTCACATAAATGTTTCCCCTTGTCGACGAGTTGCTCACGTCGCACGCGGTTATCGGCAGGCCGTTGGCTCGATAAATACCGGGAATGGCATAATCCCACCCTCCTGGCTGGTCTGCAACAAAGATATCACTCCCCCACGTTACGCCACCATCAGTCGATCTGTCGAACATCAGTCCAAGGGGTCCAGCCCACACAGTGTATACCTCTCCATTCGGACCGACCGCGGGAACCGCCCCCTCGACAGTATTGTCCTCGTCAATACAATCGCCCCCCCGGTCGCTCAGCCTGACTGGAACACTCCAGGTCAGTCCGGCATCGGTTGATCGTGAGAAGAGGATTCGCGAACTGTCCGCCGGGTTCGAACTTCCGTATGAATCAAACTCCGTCCATGACACATAGAGATTGCCTGCGAACGGACTGCTCGTCATGTCGACCGCAAGCCACTCTTTATCCTGGTTCCTTCGCGGCGGGTTAAAACCAACGCCTGCACCGCTATTCCAGGTTAATCCACCATTCGTGGATTTCTGAATCACGATTCGATCAATCCAGTAACCCGGGGACGGAGGATAGGATAGATGCGCGTAATAAAGATCTCCGTTGGCATCGAAGAGCACGCACGGATCTCCATATACGTTGAACGTCGATGAGGATATTTGACTCTGAGTCCAATTCAATCCGCCGTTGGTGGAGGAGTAGAAGTACCTCAGGTTTGCCCCGGCCGCCAGTTGCATCGGGTTCGCCGGATTGATTGCGATCGTTACTTCCTCGGGATCACTGGATGATGGGATGTTCACCCGGACATTCGGGTACTGCGCAAGTCCAATCTGGCTGAACAGCAACGTTGCAACAGAAAAATATTTCCACATGACCGTCTTATCCTTTTGTCAAAAAATATAGCCTTTCACTCTGCACTGAGTCAGATTGAAAGGCTATGAAAACGAACTGCAGGCGATGTGTCGTTACATTGTGTTCATCGCTATTCTGAGAATAGGCCTATTTGTGCAGAAAGTCAAACTCCATGTACGTCGGGCCTGCTACTCCATATTTGTCGTAGACCGCCAGGCAGACATCTTGCCCGATGTCCGACTGGTATCATGTACGTCGGGCACCTTGCCCGACAGCGTAGGCACCTTGAGACTGTCGGACGAAGACGTCCGACTTACACGTGGGGTCATGTAGGTCGAGCATCCTGCTCGACTCTCCGACTTACACATTATGCATTGACCCCTGTTACTTCCTTTTCGGATCTACGTACATGGTGGACTTCTTCACCTTCACAAAGAACTGATCCTCTGCGATACGGAATTCTTCTGGATCGAGATCATCAAAGCGGTTGGTCTGCGTTGAGTCGGTTGGATAAATGAAGGCATACTCGCCGCGGCCGGTGGTCACCTTAATAGGCATACGAAACCCCTTCTCTTCCCACTTGAAACTCATGCTGACCGCCGGTCCCTTCTTCCTGATGAAGACGTTCAGCGTTGGAACGACCGTGGTCTTGAAATACTGATTAAAGAAGTACCCGTAGTCTTTCCCCGTCTTTTTGTTGATGTAGTTGAAGATATCATCCGAATCGATGTTCTTGTACGCAAACGTCTCCGCAATCCCCTTCACAATCTCCCACCAAAGTTTGTCATTATCGATCACGTGGCGGAGCGTATTCAAAATAAGCTGGCCTTTGATGTACATGTCCTTCGAGCCGTTATTGTCGACTCCGTATGTACCGATGATGGGTCGGTCGTTCGCAACACCCGGCCTTTTGTTATTCACGTATCGCATGGCCTGCGTGTATCCATAAAGGTCCTCGACGTACACTGCCTCGGCATAGGCACCGAACCCTTCATGGATCCAAGAGTCGGCGATATCGTTGGATGTGACGCTGTTCCCCCACCATTCATGTGCACTTTCATGTATGATGATGAAATCAAATGTCAATCCGACTTCCGCAGCGGAAGTTCCCCGGTATCCCTGTAGATAGTCATTGCCATACGCGACTGCGCTCTGGTGTTCCATGCCGAGATAAGGCGTCTCGACGAGCTTGTACCCATCCGTGTAAAACGGATACTTTCCAAAATGATCTTCGAAAATCTTCATCATCGGTTGAACCTGACTGAACTGCGCCTTCGCCTTCTCCACGTTGTATGGAAGAACATAATAGTCCAACGCCAGCGTATCGCCGTCGGCATTCACATACTCATCATTGAAGTATGCATACTTGGCGATGTTCAACGTGACGTTGTAGTTATTAATCGGATAACTGATGAACCAATCATACTTCGTCCACCCGTTGCCGTAATCCTGCACGTCGCGGAGACGACCGTTGGAAACATCAATCAGGTCTGATGGAACGGTAATGCTCATCAACATACTGTCCGGTTCATCGGATTGATGATCTTTATTGGGCCACCACGAGCTTGCGCCCAAACCCTGACAACTGACACCAATCCAGAGATCACCGTGACGATCGCGTTCCCACGTAAAGCCGCCATCCCACGGTGGACGTTTTGCCACCTGTGGCGTTCCTGCATAAAATACGGTGACAGTGTGTTTCGAGCCTTTCTTAATTCTTTCAGGGAGCCGGACAAACATCGCCTTCCCATCCCGCTCGAATGACGCACGCTTCTTGCCATCCAGGATTATGCTGTCGACATGATAATTCTCGAAGAGATCGATCTGCATGATGTCGAAGTCGCTGACCGCAGTGAAAGTTATCGCATTCGAACCGCTAATCGAACGCGAGACAGTGTCAACACGAAGGTCGAGATGGTAAAACCGGACATCGTAGCAAGTGCGGGCGGGACTGAGAAAGCCCCGAAGCGAATCGGCGTGCGTGAATTGTGCGTGCGACACCGCAGAGACTGATGCGCACAATATAATAGAGAAGATATATCGCATGATGAACTCTTGAGTTAATGAAAGGATTACGAAAGAACGAAACCTTGCGGAAAGATATCGCCCGGATCAATGAGAAATTCGTTTTTGCCGGTAATGAACGCCCGGCCTTCCACCTCAGGAATGATGGCTTTGCCGTCACCGAATGTTGTCTCCTTGACCACCCTTCCGGTAAACCTGCTGCCGATGATGCTTTCAATGACGATGGATTCGCCAATGCCAACCTCATCCCGCGCAAGATGGAGCGCCATTCTCCCGCTCACTCCCGTTCCCGTTGGAGAGCGATCGACCTGGCCATCAGCAAAAACACAGACGTTTCTACTGTGCACGCCCTCCGACATCGGCGGTGCAATGAAGATAACTCCATACAGAAATCCAAGGTCCTCCTCGAAGGGGTGAATGATCCGGGTCGATCGTATCACAGCATTCTTGATGGCCATTCCCATTTCGATCAGTTTTCGGTATTCCGATGAGGCACATGTAAGTCCAAGCTGGTCTGCCTGAAGATATGCATAATACGCTCCACCAAACGCGATATCATAGTGAATCTTCCCGAACTCCGGAACGTCAAGAGTTCTGTCAAGCGAGTCAACGAACGACGGGACATTATGGAAATACGCTGACGCCACTTTCCCTCCCTGCACCCGGACAAACGCGGTCACTTTCCCCGCCGGCGTATCCATGACAATCTTTGTTTCCGGCTCCACAGGAGCAATTGCCCCGGTCTGCACGAGCGCACTCGCCAAGCCGATAACACCATGCCCACACATGGTGCTGTATCCCTCGTTGTGCAGAAACAAGACTCCCAGGTCTGCATCAGAACTCACCTGAGGGGTCACGATGCAGCCGTACATATCTGCATGACCCCGAGGTTCCGCCATCAGCAGGGAGCGGAGTGTATCAAAATTCTTTTTTGAAAATTCCCGTTTCTGCAGAATTGTCTTACCCACCAGCGCGGGAAATCCACCCGTAATAATCCGGAGCGGTTCTCCCTCCGTGTGGACATCCAGCGTTGTTACGCGCTGCCAATCCCCGGGGGGAGACCATGCTGAAAGTTTTTCGATCATTTGCGACATTCAAATAATACTGATACGTTATGGTATATTTTCCCACACTGTAAAGCAATCCGAAAGGTATATCATGATCTCCGAATGGAAGGGCGTTTTCCCTGCTCTCACAACCAAATTCAAAAAAGACTTTTCGCTCGACCTCCCGGCCATTGAAAAACATATTCACTTCGTGCTCGATGCGGAAGTGGATGGGCTGATCGTTCTTGGCTCGCTCGGTGAAAACGGAACACTCTCGCCGGCCGAGAAGCAGGAGGTGCTTTCGCTTGCCGTGAAGGTAAGCGACGGACGCGTGCCGGTTCTCTCCTGCGTTGCGGAGACCACCACCAAAGGTGCATGTGAGTTTGTGAAGAAGGCAACGGACAACGGCGCGGACGGGTTCATGGTCCTCCCCGGCATGCAGTACGTTTCAGATCCACGAGAAACAATGCAGCACCTCCGGACTGTCGCGGCGGCGTCCGAGAAGCCGATCATGATCTACAATAACCCGGTCGCCTACCGGGTGGATATTACTCCTGAAATGTTTGCCGAACTTGCTGACGAACCGAAGTTCGTCGCTCTCAAAGAATCCTCCGATGACGTCCGCCGCATCACCGATATCCGGAATCTCGTCGGCGATCGCTATAACATCTTTTGTGGTGTGGATGATCTCGCCTTCGAAAGCTTTCTTGTCGGCGCGGTTGGCTGGGTTGCCGGACTCGTGTGCGCATTCCCAAAAGAAACCGTTGCACTCTATGAACTTACAGTCGCCGGACATCTCGACGGCGCACGGGCAATCCAGAAGTGGTTCATGCCGCTACTCCACCTGGACGTCTCAACGAAATTCGTGCACAACATAAAACTTGTCGAGGAGCTTGTCGGGGTCGGCTCGGAGCGGATGCGTCCGCCCCGGTTACCCCTCATAGGAGAAGAACGAAAACGTGTCGAACGGATCGTGGCCACAGCGCTGAAGACCCGACCTGTCATCGAGGAAGTAAAGGCATGAAGACACAATCGAATCTTATCGCTGGCGAGTGGTTGAACGGAACGAAGGGGAAGGAAAACATCAATCCTTCC
>QKGJ01000101.1 GCA_003251275.1 Ignavibacteria bacterium | reverse complement strand
GCATTGGGCTCGAGCAGATGTCTCTCGCTTCAGCCCGAGACCAGATCATCCGGAATACACTCAGCTGGTTTAACGTGACAACTGATGCAACAGATTGGGATCAAGGCCTACCAATGGAGCTCGCTCTCAGTCAGAACTATCCCAATCCATTCAATCCATCTACGCGGATCAGCATCTCCCTGCCAAGAAATGGTCAAGTGCGACTTACCATCTACGATGTTCTTGGAAAAGAGATTGCCACCCTTGTCGATGAAGTCAGGAATGCCGGCATCTACACGCTTGATTTTAGAGCAGCAGGACTTTCTTCCGGCGTGTACTTCTATTCGCTGATCACGGAAAATGTAACGATCACAAAGAAGATGATATTGATGCGATAGCGAAAGGGAGAAAATTATCGAACACAAGAGGCGGCCTGTTTGCCGCCTCTTGTGTTTCATCCATTTCTTGAAGTTCCATCGAGAAAGCTGTATCTTACTCAGCCAAAATTGATAATTTTGGGCATATGGCGAAATTGGCAGACGCGCTAGACTTAGGATCTAGTGGGGTAACCCGTGGGGGTTCAAGTCCCTCTATGCCCACCGCCGCGTCGGCAGATTCCGCGGACACAGGTGCAGGAGAAAAAGTGTGTGGATGACAATTCGGAGAGATTCTCAAAACTACCAATTTTTTCACTCCGTTGTAAAACAAATTTATTGAAGGATGATGTCTTGGAAGTCAACATAAACACTATTTCGGAAATTCAGCAGGAAGCGGAAATCAGCCTTTCACCGGAAGAGTTGCAGCCGCATTTCGAAAAGGCGTATACACAACTGCAACCAAAAATCGAGATCAAGGGGTTTCGCAAAGGAAAAGTCCCTCTTGGCATGATCAAGAAGATGTACGGCGAGGCGATCGAACACGATACGCTGGATCAGGTCGCCAATGACTACTACCACCAGGCGATGACGGAAAAAAATATTTCTCCCATCGGCCAGCCATCAATGGTGGACATGGAGTTCAAGCGGGGTGAACATTTCCGGTTCAAGATCAAATATGAAGTACGACCCGTTATCGAGTTAAAACAATACAAAGGTCTTGCCGTTGCCCGGCCGGTCCACATCGTCACCGACGACGAGCTGGAGGGGGAACTGCAGCATATACTCCGATTGAACAGTGTGACCACGTCGGCGGAGCGCGTCGCGGACGAGAACTACATCGTCACTGCGGATGTCCAGGAGTTGGACGAAGCTGGTACACCCATCATCGGAAAGAAAACCAAGGACGGTCGCTTCTTCCTGACCGACGAAACCCTGGCGCCGGAAATAAAGAAGGCACTCTCTTCCGCTGAACCAGGACAAGAGTACCGAGCTCAATTCGCTTCGAAGCATGAAGCCCACACGCACACCGTGTATTTGATGCTGAAGGTAACCAAGGTTGAGCACGTTGCAACACCGGAGTTCAATGATGAGTTTGTCAAGAAGATCACCAAGGGTAAGGTGACGAACGCCGAAGAATTCAAGAAGTCCATGCGCGACGATCTGGAAAGATTTTGGAAAGAGCAGGGAGAAAAGAAAGTGTCGGAAGCGATCGTCTCCGAGCTTGTCCGCATGCATGAGTTTCCCATCCCCGAATCTCTGGTGAACGGTTTACTGGATTCTTACGTTGAGGACATCAAGAACAAGTCACGCGACAAGAAGCTGCCCAAGGGATTCGACGAGGCGAAATTCCGCGAAGAGAGTCACGCGATGGCCGTATTCCAGGGAAAATGGATGTTGCTGAAAAACCGGATTGCCGAGGAAGAAAACATCACGGTCACCGACGATGACATTTCCTCCGCGGCCGAGCAAGAAGCAACAAGGATCGGACTCCCCAAGAAACGGCTTCTTGAGTATTACAAGAACTCGGGCGTCGTGCCGGATCGTCTTTTGTCGGACAAGCTTATGATATTTCTCAAGTCGAACGCCATCATCACCGATCAGCCTGATGAAACGAAAGGCTGACGGCACCTATGTCTTACCAACGAACTAACCGGAGTGATCTCATGAGCAGTACTATCTATAATCAACTCGTCCCGATGGTTGTCGAACAAACCGGCCGGGGAGAACGTGCATACGACATCTTTTCGAGGCTCCTGAAGGAGCGGATTGTGTTTATCGGCACGCCCATAGATGATACCGTGGCCAGTTTATCCGTTGCGCAGATGCTTTTTCTGGAGTCGGAAGACCCCGATAAGGACATCCATGTCTATATCAACTCCCCGGGGGGAAGTGTGACCGCAGGTCTTGCCATTTACGATACGATGCAATATATTCGACCAGATGTATCCACCATCTGCATTGGTCTCGCCGCAAGCATGGGCGCTGTCCTGCTCGCTGGGGGTACGAAAGGAAAACGGGCAGCGCTGCCAAACTCCCGGATAATGATTCATCAGCCCTGGGGCGGCGTGCAAGGAACGGCATCCGACATCAGTATTCAGGCAGAAGAAATTCTGAAAACAAAAAAGCGCCTAAATGATATTCTCGCTCACCACTCCGGGCAGCCAGTAACGCAGGTAGAGAAAGATACTGACCGCGATCGGTATATGTCGGCAGATGAATCAAAGGCGTACGGATTGATCGATAACGTGTTCGTCAAAAAAGAACGAGACACAAAGAAATGACTCAAAAGAACAAGCCAGCGGAGAAAGTGCACTGTTCGTTCTGCGGACGCAGTCCCGAAGAAGTCCAGAGCATTATCGCCGGGCCGGACGTTTACATTTGCGATATTTGCGTCGCAAGTTCAGTCGACATCATCCGAAAGAATCTAGCTGCCTTCACGGCGCGGAAGTCCGGACGTTCCGGCCTGACCCCCGTGCAAATCAAGGGCGCGCTGGATGAATACGTTATCGGACAGGAACAGGCCAAGCGTACCCTTGCGGTTGCAGTGTACAACCATTACAAACGCATTGATTCCAAGGATCGTCTCTACGATCTTGATGATGTTCAGCTGGATAAGACCAATATTCTTTTAGTGGGTCCGACCGGTACAGGGAAGACGCTTCTCGCTCAAACGCTTGCGAAGATTCTCGACTTACCGTTCGCCATCGCAGACGCGACCACGTTGACCGAAGCCGGGTATGTCGGCGACGACGTTGAAACCATTCTTGTCCATCTCTTGCAGAATGCAGAGTACAATGTCGAAAAGGCCGAGCGCGGCATCGTGTATATCGACGAGATCGACAAGATCGCCCGGAAGAGTGACAGCGCGTCCATCACCCGCGATGTGTCCGGTGAGGGCGTCCAGCAGGCGTTATTGAAAATCCTCGAGGGAACGGTCGCTGGTGTGCCACCCAAGGGGGGGCGCAAGCACCCCGAACAGAGCCTCATCAATATCAACACAAAGAATATTCTTTTCATTTGTGGCGGCGCCTTTGACGGACTGGAGAAGATTGTCGCGCGCAGAGTGAACAAGAATCCAATGGGCTTCGGCGCCGACATTCACACGCGCAACGATGGCCATGCAGATACGCTTCTTCCCCAGGTCCAACCCGAAGATCTTGTCAAGTTCGGTTTGATTCCGGAATTTGTTGGCCGACTTCCCTTAATGGCCGTGTTGCATTCCCTCGGGGAAGATGCGCTCCACAATATTCTCATCGAGCCGAAGAACGCCATCGTCAAACAATACAAAAAGCTCTTCAGGATGGACGGCGTCGATCTTGAGTTCGAAGATGGGGCGCTCAAAGCGGTCGTGCAGCGGGCAATTGAACGCGGCACTGGCGCGCGCGCGTTGCGCTCTATTATCGAAGAAGTGATGTTGGATATCATGTACAATCTCCCTGAGCGATCCAATCTTTCGCACTGCACCATCACGAAGGACGTCATTCAGAAAAAGAAAGACCCGATCTTCGCGTACGAAGAGAAGAGGCAGTCAGCTTAAATGCTAAAGCCGTCCAGAGGACGGCTTTTTTGTTGGAACGCCAGTCTTCCTGCTAGAACCCTCCCGCACGGTCAGTCTTCGTCACCTTTACATCCTGCAGCAGTGGAGACTTCAATCGTATTTCCAACCGGTATTGTCGGAATTGTCCAATTGGTTCCCACGACAAACTCATTTCCCAACAATGAAGGTCACGATAAACGCTCACCCTTGGCGAAAGAAACTCCCTGCGCACAAGATCATAGCTTGTCGATGTTTCGAATTTCCAGAATTCCGTAAGGTTGAAGCCGAGCGCGGCAGAGAGGCTTGAGTTACGGATGATAACGTCCGGATTTGATTGGTTTTGCGAAAACGTCCAGGAAAGATCCAGTCTCCACGGGATACTGAAATCCGGAGGCACCTGATCGCTCAATCCCACATACACTCCACCTGTCGCACGTTTTATTGAATCCTCCTCCGAAACGATGGGTCCGGCCTTCGTACTTTTCTTCTCGCCGCTGAAGCTTGTTGACATGGTAAAACTAAAATTCGTCAGCTGCGCCAACTTGCCTTCTTCTTTCAGTAAGAATTTGTTGATGCGTCTTCCGGTTTGAGGGTTGGTTTGGTCCTTCGCAAACTGATACAGATTAAAACTAGCACTACCGCTCAAATTGAGGCTGCTTCCGATGGTGGTATTGTAGTTCATCCCAATCTCGCTGAACTTCAGCGAGTCGCGGACAAAGTCATACGAAACGCCAACGCCAAGATTCAACAGCCGAAACTTGTTCTCTTGCCCCGCGGAATCACGCGAAGCCGTTTTCATTTCGAAGACGTTGCCAATGTTCAGGCCAAGGATTTGCTGCTCTCGCGCGGGCGGACCGCCGTACAGGCCATTTTCATATTTATAGTATTTCTGCTCGGTCCCATTTGCATCAATATAAGAATCGTAGTAGCCAAAACTTGGGCGTGAGAAATCGGGGTTAAAAGAATAGGTGAGTGTTGGAGTTATTTGATGTCGCAAACCGGTGATCCCCGCAATGCCAGGCTGGATGATGCCATAGATCTTTGTGGAGGCCGAAACACCCATGTTGTATGAGCGGACGGCGCTAAAGCGTGAGAATTCGCTCGTTGTTACGGAAGAATCGGCCATGTTAAATTCCTTTTTTACCCCTTTGTTATACCAGACTTCACTGTAATTGAAGAAGGGTGTAAAGGAGAAATATCCGATTTTTGCGGAGGCGGAGATTGGAATCGAATGCCGGGCCCCAAGCTTACTCTTCTGTTCAAATACGTTTACACCCGGAGTCTTCTGCACGTCATTCAAGGCGTGACGGAAGTCCCCGGTGTATGAATAGCTGATCAACTCATACCATTTGTAACCCTCACCACCTGAAGATATTTTACCAAAGCGAAACGGAAACGACTGTTGCCGGGAAAACGAAATGGCGGGCAGGTTATCATAATCCACCTGAACCGTATCACCTGCAATCGTGCGCTGAGACCGGGACATGTTGATGGAGAGGCTGTGTGCCGTCGCCCCCTCCCAACGCTTCGTGAATGTTACGTTTGAAAGAATATTGTCATTCGCGAATCTTGTCCGCGGATCATAGTTGCTGTTCCGATACGCAGTCGCGCTTGCAACAGTCGCATTCACAATAAGCTGGGTTGTTGGGTTGATGGTGTGAGAGTGATTCATGCTGACGCTGAAGCGGCGTTGATCTGTGAATGATGGATCCGTCGATTCCCCGGTGATATCACGTCCGACAAATCCACTGAGGGAGCCGGTAAAGGTATAGCGCAACGCGTACCGGAAGTCTGACAGCAGGCGCCAGCTGCCTCCGGTGTATCCATCGGCACGAAACGATATATCCGTGTAGTCGCTGATGGCCCAGTAGTAACCGAGATGTTCCAGAAATCTCCCGCGCGAATCTTCGCCATACGCAGGCGCGATGATACCCGAACGTCTCCCCCGTTGATTCGGAAACACGCCGAACGGCAGGGCGAAGATCGGCACATCGTCGATGTAGAGCGTCACCGGACGGGCGACGATCTTGTCCTTCAGCTGCACTTTCATTTCAGAACTGCCAAAATAATAATGAGGATGCTCGAGGTCGCACGTCGTGTACCGTCCATCCCCCACGAACAGCACGTTGACATCAACCTTCTTGATTTTATCCCCATAGTAAAACCCATCGCCGATCTTGGTATCGGCAACCGAGATTCGACCCTTCTTCGACTTGAAATTGTACGAAAGCTCGGTTCCGTTGTATGTCTCACCAGCATCGATCATTTCAGGCCGGCCGCGATAACCGGTGCTGTCCGTTGAATCCGCAACTCCGCGGGCATCGAGCTGCGAAGTATTCCAATTCATGTCGATTTGCTCTGCGTTCAGCCCCATTTCCTTATGTTTGATCTTTGTCTCTCCAAACATGAACATCCTCTTCGAGGTAGGAAAGAACACAACGGAGTCCTTTGCAGAGTACGTAACAACGGAGTCAATCCCCGAACCATTCGCGCCCACCGTATCAAGAACCGCTGTCGTGTCTACTTGAAAAATGGCGGGAGTGAGTGGAGTTTGCAGAGAATCAGAAACGCCAGAACCCTGAGCGTGCCCGCTGGCTGCAAGCGCAAACAGGCAGATGAAGCAAATGGTCAGGAGTCGGAAAAGGGACACGAGCTACTATCTCTTCTTTGTTTTCCACCAGTTATTCAATCGCTCTCGGATGGTCTTTTCTTCACCATTATCCGATGGTTGATAGTAGATGGTGGATCGCAAGGGGTCGGGGAGGTATTGCTGTTCTTTGAAGTTTCCTTCATGGTCATGACTGTATTGATAGTCTTTTCCGTATCCGAGGTTCTTCATCAGTCCGGTCGGGGCATTCCGCAGGTGTAGCGGAACGGCGGCATCCTGGATGCGGCGGACATCCTCCATCGCCTGGTCGATTGCACGATAGGCAGCGTTGCTCTTGGGAGCTGAAGCAAGATAAGTTGCTCCCTGCGAAAGGACGATGCGCGCTTCGGGCATGCCGATATAATTCACGGCCGTGAAGCACGAGGTTGCAATGGTCAACGCATCCGGATCAGCGTTGCCGATGTCTTCAGACGCCAGAACAATCATTCGGCGCGCGATGAACTTTGGATCTTCACCCCCTTCGAGCATCCGCGCAAGCCAATAGACTGCCGCATCAGGATCACTCCCCCGTACACTCTTGATGAACGCCGAGATAATGTCGTAATGAAGTTCACCCCACTTGTCGTATCGAACGCTCTTCTGCTGGAACGCCTCTTCGATTTCTTTCCTCGTCACCGACTTGCGGCCTTCGGCTCCGACTGATGCAAGCCGGATGGCGACTTCCAATCCGTTCAAAAGCATTCGGGCATCCCCTCCCGAAAGGTGGAAGAGCGAGTCTCGATCGGTAACGACGATTTTCTCGTTTTGCAAAAGCTTGTCTTCTGTTAGGGCCCTGTCAATGATCTTGTTCAGGTGCTCCACCGTCAGCGACTCCAGCACGTAGAGCCGGCAGCGCGAGAGCAGGGGCGCTATCACTTCGAACGATGGATTCTCCGTCGTTGCGCCGATAAGCGTAATGATGCCGTCCTCCACACTGTGCAGAAGTGCATCCTGCTGGGCTTTGTTGAAGCGGTGAATTTCATCGATGAAGAGGATTGTCTTTTCGCTATGAAATTTTCGATGGGAGGCCGCCTTGTCAATCACTTCCCGAACATCCTTGACGCCGGAAGCGACGGCATTCAATTGGTAGAACGCTGCTTTTGAGTCGCGGGCGAGGATACGAGCGAGTGTGGTTTTGCCGCTACCGGGAGGCCCCCAGAAAATCATCGAAGGAAGTTGATTGTGGGCAACGAGGACACGAAGAGGTTTGCCGTCTCCCAGAAGGTGTTCCTGTCCTACAAAATCATCAAGTCTTTCCGGACGTACTCTTTCAGCAAGCGGTGTGTGGGTGGATGGTGAATGTGTGGTTGGAGCCGATTCGAATAGATCCATGCGTTGTGTGTTGTGATTCCCCTGTGAGGAACTCCTCGCAGAACGACAGACCGGTTCTCTGTGAAGGTGGGGTCTGCGGTAAGCGCTCGTTACTCCCTGTTCACTTTGTACAACTTCTCTCCCTCTCGTACCATGCCGTACTTCTCGCGTGCGACTTTTTCGATTGCACTGGCATCGCCGTCAAGGGCTTTTGACTCAGCCTGGAGTCTTTTCGTTTCCTCTTCAGCCTGACGGAGTTTTTCCGCCATTTCTACCTTCTCTCTTTCGAGAGCGACACGTTTCAAAATACCGCGATCGCTGAAAAGCAACGCAAGGAGAAGAGGGAGACCGATGAGAAGGCCGACGACCACGCGACGATTCTTAAGCAGACGCAGGAAGAGTTCGCGCACGCGCGACTTCTTTTTTTCCTTCCGGTAGAAATTGTTGTCCATGCGGAATCAATGTACTACTAATTTCGAGCCGATTCAAGGGGAAGGTAGAGGGTATCCAATCGGTCGGTCGGACAGAAGGTGTTGGGTTGTCGCTGAACGAGCTTTCCGGTGGCCGACTAAGGTCGAGATTATTGCTCTCGCAAATGAAACACAAGGTTGTGTATTGTGCGCTTCGCAGAGGGGTCGATCGTGATGCGGGCTTCCTGTTCAACCGGGGAATAGCCTGCCCTCTGAACGGTGATAGCGTACGTACCGGGGCCGAGAGGAATCTGGCGGGGGGTTTCCATTGGCGTGACGCGGTCATTGATCACAATGGTCCCCCACATCAATTCGTTCTCTTCGCTTAGCGTCTGTATGTTCACGTACGCTTCAAAAAAACAACGGACCGTATCCACTTCCCCTTCGCGAATTGTGGCCCTCACCTCCTTGCGACCGTATTCCGGATGTTCAAAGACAATCGTCCGGGTTCCGGCCGGGACCTCCAGCCGCGCGGTCGATTCACGATCGGTCGAAGCAAACGAGCCATCCACCACGATGGATCCGAAGGGAATCGCCTGCAGCACCAACGTACTCTTCACGGTCGGTGTGAGGGATACATGAATCTCCTTCTGCACAAACTCATTGATTCCCACTGATGCGTTCGCCCATTCCTTGTAGTCCTTCTTCCCAATCCTGATATCGTGCGTGCCGGTCGCGATACCACTGTTGCGGTACGGCGTTACTCCGGCGCGCGCACCATCAATCCAGACGGAAGCACCCGCGGGAGTCGAGGTCACCAACAACCCCCCATATCCTGTCTCTTTCAGGCGCATCAGCGGGAACGATACTGCAACGGTGTTCCCGGACTGGATAAGAAGTGATGTATCTTCAGCCATGAACCCTGACCTGGATACGCGAATGTTCACATAGCCTGGCTTTACACTGAGATTCGCAAGGGGTGTTACTCCAATTGAATCACCGTTTACGAAGACTAGTGATTGTGGCGGGTCGCTCTGAATCGAAAGGATTGCCGGGGTGGCGTGCGTTGGGAAAGCGGTGTCTGGAATTGAGTTGGAAGGAGGAGGGAGGGTGCTTCGCCCAAGAAACCACGTAATGCCGATTCCAATCAGGACGGCACCGAGGAATGCTGAGGCAACTAGCCCGACTGACCAGGAACGTTCTTTTTTTTCCCGACCGGCAAGGATCGAACTCGTCTGAAACTTTCCGATCTCAGTCTTATGTTTTCGACCTTCTAGCTTCTCCAGTGCTTCCAGCATCTCCTTTGCGCTCTGATACCTGTCCGCCGGCTCCGGGGCGATTGCTTTGATAATAATCTTCTGAAGATTTTTTGAGATGGAAGGGTGAAATTTCTCCGGAGGTGGAACCTGACCTTCCACAATCATCCGGCGGAGAGAAAAATCATCATTCACCGAAAGAAATGGCAGCGTTCCAGCAGCACACTCGTAGAGCGTCATGCCGAGAGAATAGATATCGCCCCGGTGGTCGACATTTGCGAGAGCCTTGATCTGTTCGGGCGGCATGTAGTACAACGTCCCCTCCGTCCCGGCGGTTACGGTACTCGTATCATCCTGTTTAATCTTGGCAAGCCCGAAGTCGGTGATCTTCACCTGTTCCTCTTGCGTGAGCATGATATTCTTCGGCTTGATATCACGATGGATAATGCCCGCGTGATGTGCATGATGAAGAGCGGTAAGAGTCTGACGAAAGATGGGAAGAATATCGCCCACAGGAAGCGGACCGCGTTCGGCTATGCGCCGGGCAAGCGTTATGCCGTTCACAAATTCCATGACGATACAGACACCGAACTCCACCTCCCGCAGGGCGAAGACCGATACGATATTAGGATTATTCAGGCGGGCGAGAGCGCGGGCTTCCAGGCGAAATCGTCGGAGAAAATCCTCACCGCGCGCGAGGGTACCATCCATTACCTTGAGGGCAACGATGCGATCGAGCGCCGCGTCCTTTGCCTTGTAAACAATCCCCATCCCCCCGGCGCCAACTTCCTCCAGCACATGGTAATTGTCGACGGTTCTTCCGATCAGGGTGCCCATGCAAATTGAGTTGAGGTGAAAGAAGAATATTCAGTGGAGCGAATGAGCGGTGCTTTCCGAATACATGGAGCGAATTACCCGGGCTTCCACCACTCCAAACCGTAGTTGACTCTCGGGAGGAACTTCAACCTCACCGACGATGCGCTCCCGGTTTACAAATGTGTGATTCTTACTCCCGAGATCCCTAATGCGAACAATCATCCCCGATACGACGATCGCCGCATGCCGCCGTGAAATGGATGAATCATCCAGCCGAATATCGCTCCCGTGAGACCGACCGACGATGTTTTCCCCTTCGTGAAGTTTGAATACCTGGTGACTCGCTCCTTCCGTTACCTGAAGGAAGAGTGTCTCATGAAGAGAGTTTGAGGCGACAATAACGTGCGTCGTGCCGTCATCGACCTTCTGCATGGTGGTAGAAGGTACTTTCTTTGGCCCGTCCTGGCGGGATGAAACGCGATCTTGTGATTGAGCCTGAGTTGGTGCACTGTCCAATCCTGCCAGAATCGTAGGGGCCTCGGAAGAGGGTGTCCCGATGGCGGCGTTGTCCACCGGAGGAACTTTGCTGCGTCGTTTGCGTCCGAAAAACTCACTGTCCGTTTGCAACTGAAAGATCAGATTTACGGACTTACCACAAGAAATCTCTTGCGTATCGTGCAGTCGTACTCTTTGCTGCACTTGTTTGCCTTCCAGGAGGAGGTTCTTGACATTCTCCCCCGGTTCAATAAAGAAGCAGCCAGCATGTTTATCGAATTCAATCTGGGCATGGACGGGCGCAGTATCGGGCGCTTGTAATACGATCGTACAGGTAGGAGCGCTTCCGATAGTTGCCCGCCGGGTAAACAGGTAATCCGTTCTGCCATTCTTGAGACTGAGTTTTGCTCTCATGTCGACCTCTCTTCAGCACAGGTAATGCTGTGCCTCAACGATGATGCGGTGCCGCGCTTTGCTTGCGGTTGTTGCTGGAATTTCCGGGTGATGTTGATGAGTGAAAAGCTGCTTCAATGTAACCGTTGGCGTGGAAAAAACCAAGGCCTGGATCACACATTGTACCACGCAGAGGATGGGGAATAGCTTGTGGCACGGGTGGATTTTGATGCGTGCATTTCGAAAGCGAGAGTAATAAGTTTATCGAGCAGATCGGGGTACGCGAGGCCGCTCGCTTCCCAGAGCTTTGGATAGATACTAATCGAGGTAAATCCGGGGATCGTATTGATCTCGTTCAGGTAGATCTTACCCCGTGACGTCACGAAGAAATCAACACGCGCCATTCCCCAGCAGTCAAGTGATCGAAATGCACCAACCGCAAGCCGCTGGATTTCCTTCACCGCCTTTTTCGGGAGATCGGCGGGAATTACCGACGTAGAATTTCCATTTACGTACTTTGCGTCATAATCATAGAATTCGTTGCCGGGGATGATCTCACCGGGAATGGAGGCAATGGGGCTGTCGTTGCCGAGCACGCTGCACTCGATTTCGCGGACTCCTTTGACTCCTTCTTCAACGATAACCTTACGGTCAAACGTAGCTGCAAGGGTGAGTCCGTTCAACAGTTCTTTCCTGTTGTGCGCCTTGGTTATGCCAACGCTCGAACCGGTATTCGCGGGTTTCACGAACATCGGATATCGCAAGGACTTTTCACACAGACCAATTATTTTCTTTGGTTGGCCCCCTACCTCGGAAGAGAGAACCCAAACATACTTTACGATCGGCAGACCTTCCTGCTTGAAGACTTTTTTCTGCAGAACTTTATCCATGCCCAACGCCGAGCCTAAGACACCTGCCCCCACGTAAGGAATATCCGCAAGCTCCAGCAGACCCTGCAGCGTTCCGTCTTCACCGTATGTTCCGTGGACAATGGGAAAAACAACATCGATCTCCTCCGGAGGAGCGTTGTGCTCGACGGACACGAGTTCACGTCGATGAGGTTCGGGGCCGATAATGCGCTCAGGTTCATCGGCGAGTTGAGACTTTGTTTTGAGAAGCGACATGGTGTTTGCCGAGCTGAGCCATCGTCCATCCGGCGCGATACCGATAGGTATAACTTCGTATTTGTCTTTGTCAAGAGCATGAATGATCGATGAGGCGGAAACAAGCGATACCTCATGTTCGCCCGACCGTCCCCCGAAAATGACACCGATTCGAATTTTCTTTTCCATCGTTATTGCTCACATTGGATGATGCTCACGCGACGCCCCGGTCCCGTAGCGCTTGGAGGATGTACGCCCGAACATGCGCATCATCGACTTCCTGATGATCGTCACTGGTCTCACAGACCGGGCTGGCAGAGATAGCGGTACCATAGCTTTTCATGCTTACCGAGCGCAAGTCCTCCAATTGTTTGTCACTCAGTGGATGCGCTCCGCCGAGCATTGTCGCAACAAAAGTGATATGCGCCGCATGCTCAAGTTTCTCCATACGAAAGTAAGCCTGCAAGAGATCGGAGCCATAGGTTGCCGCGCCGTGATTCGTAAGAAGAATCCCGTTGAAATCATGAACATACGGAGCAAGAGATTCGCCTACCCCTTTGGTAGAGGGCGTTGCATATTCAGCGAGAGGAATTCTCCCCATCCCGACCACCACTTCTGGAAAGAGGCATCGATCCAACGCGATGCGCGCAGTAGCAAAACCGGTGGCATAGGTGGGATGGGCGTGAACAACCGCCCGGACATCCTGTCGTTCCCGGTAGATATACAGATGCATCTCCATTTCCGTTGAAGGCTTTCCGGAACCGCCCACCTGCTCACCCGCCAACGTCATTTCGACAAGATCATTCCGGGTCACCAGACCTTTGTTGATACCGCTCCGCGTCGCGAGAATATTGCCACCCGGAAGCCGTGCGCTCACGTTTCCATCAGTAGCCGTCACGAGGCCACGCGCAGCGAGACGATGACAAACGTCGATGAGAGCGGGAACAATGAGGGTGTCTTGATACATTAAAAGACCACCGTTGTAAGAATAGAAATACCGATAGGTATCCACAAGGACACCGTCAAGCTCAATGGATCACTTCCAGGAACTCGTCAACTATCTGATACTTTTGAAAGGGGGGCATCAGGTATGCACCTTGAATCATGCTCTTTGCTTCTTTCAAGAAGGACTTTGCAATGTCGAGACCTGCGGTCGGACCATGATCGGCATGCCGCATGCGATCTCGAATATGATCAGGAATTAACATTCCAGGAATCTCATTGTGAAGGAACTCGGCATGCTTCGCGCTGCGAAGGGGCAACACACCCAGCATCACGTGAAGGTGAAGATTCTCGATGCGTTTCAGGAAACGTTCAAGGTCCTTCACCTCATACACGGGCTGGGTATAGATAACATGCGCCCCCGCCTCCGCCTTTTTGATGAGTTTTTGTATTTCAGCATCCATATCATTTGCTACAGGATTTGCGGCACAGGCGATCAGAAAAGAGGTATTCTGCTCGATGGAATTTCCCATCAGATCCTGACCGTTGTTCATAGACGATACAGCTCGAATAAGTCCTATCGCATCGATATCGAACACCGACGAAGCGTGAGGATAGTCGCCTATGCTTGCCGGATCCCCGGTGATGCAGAGAATATTCCTCAATCCGAAAGCGTGGGCACCGAGAAGCTCCGCTTGAAGCCCAATCATATTTCTATCCCTGGTCGCGAGATGCGTCATCGCTTCAATCCCTACCTCCCTCTGCACCATAGTCGAGATGGCAATCGAACTCATTCGTAACCGTGCCCGTGCACCATCGGTGACATTAATCGCGTCGATGCCGCGCTGATGCAGGTATCTCGCCCCCTCCACCACGGTAGACATATCGATGCCGCGCGGAATATCGAGTTCCACCGAGGTCATGAATCGTTTCCCGATATTCTTTGCAAAGGTGGATCGATCGTCGTGACGGGAGATGGGTCTGGGGGAATCGGTGATCGAAACAGATTTTGGTTTTTCCTTCACCGCGGGTTTTCCAACGCTGAGTCCCTTGATCGATTTCGCCATGGCTGCAATATGTGCCGGCGTCGAACCGCAACACCCACCCACCAGCGTTACCCCAGACTCCACGAGCCCCTTCGCGTATGTTGCCAGATACTCCGGAGTTGTGTGATAAATCGACCTTCCATTCAACAAGGTCGGAATCCCTGCTGATGGTTGCGCGGAAAGGATCACCCCTTCTTTGTGAATCCCCCGGATGATTCCAAACATCCTCTGCGGCCCCACGGTGCAGTTTGCGCCCACCACGTCAACGCCGCGACTGAGTATATGTTCAACAACCTCAAGAGGATAGCTTCCGGAGAGAATCGCACCATCCTCGGCAAATGCTTTTTGGGCGATGAGCGGAATGTCAGTCAATTCTTTCGCCGCACTGATCGCCTCGTCCAATTCCTGGACGCTGACGAATGTCTCCAGCATGAGAAGTTCAACCCCGGTTTCCAACAACACCTCGATCTGCTCCTTGAAAGCATCCTGCGCCTGCTTGCGCGTGACCCTGCCGACCGGTTCCAGCAGTTTCCCGATCGGACCCACAGCACCTGCAACATACACAGTATCGCCGGCGGCGCGGCGCGCAATTTCCACCCCTGCCTTATTGATTTCCCGAAGTTTGTCCTCCAGGTGGAACTGGGAAAGCCGGAACCGATTTGCGGAAAATGTGTTACTCTCGATAATTTCAGACCCGGCCTGGACATATTCACGGTGGATTCTTTCAACAATATCCGGATTCTTCAGATTCTGTAATTCATGTGGCAACTCCTCATATTCATACAAATCCATAAGAGTCCCCATGGCGCCATCACAGAGTATTGGTCCGCTCTTAATTCGTTCTCGGAAAGGTAACTTCATGGACTCTTTGAAATGACATAATAAAGAAAACCCGTCCCAACGGGCTCGGGACGGGGAGTCTCGCCGTCAAGGTAGGCAATTGACTCTATAGTTTCAAGCTAATGCCCTGGGCCTTTTAACCACTCCTCCATAATCTGTATCGCGTTTGTCGCGGCTCCTTTACGAAGATTATCCGCAACGATCCACATGTTCAACCCGTGCGTGACCGACTCATCGCGACGCAACCTTCCTACAAACACTTCGTCTTTTCCCCAAGCACGCACCGGAAGAGGATACAGGTCGTTATGGGGATCATCTTCCAGGACAATGCCTTTTGTGTCAGAGAGGATTTTTCGCACATCCATAAGATCGAATTCCCTTTCGAATTCCACGTTCACCGACTCGCTATGTCCGCCGTAGACAGGAACGCGGACACACGTCGCGCTCACTTTGATGGTATCGTCCTCCATAATTTTTTTTGTCTCATGCATCATTTTGTACTCCTCCTTGGTGCAGCCGTCCTCAAGGAGGATATCGATGTGCGGGATCACGTTGTAGGCAATAGCGTGCGGGAATTTCTTTGATGTTGGCTTTGCATTAGCAATTTCTTCCGTGAGTTGATCAAAGCCCCGTTGTCCGGCGCCGGTAACGGACTGGTACGTGCTGACAACGATCCGTTTGATCTTCCAGAGTTCATGAAGTGGTTTCAAGGGAACAACCATCTGGATCGTGGAACAGTTGGGGTTTGCGATGATCCCCTTGTGGTGAAAGATCATCCTTCGGTTCACTTCAGGTACCACCAGCGGCACCTTTTCGTCCAAACGGAAAGCGCTGCTGTTGTCGACGACAAGAGCACCGGCTTCAACGGCGATGGGAGCAAACTCTTTGCTTACCACTGCACCTGCAGAAAAGAGGGCAAGCTCTACGTCCTTAAACGAGTTCTTCGTTAATTTGTTGACCCTGTGGATCTTCCCCGCATAGTTTACTTCTTTTCCTTCGGAATGTTCCGATGCAAGAAGAGTCAGTGCCGCAACGGGAAACCTGCGTTCTTCCAGAACCTGCAGCATCTTTCGTCCCACCATTCCTGTTGCACCGACGACAGCGACGTTGTGTAGCCTCATATCATTTTTTCTTCTTAATCATCTGAGAGCCACCTAGAGGTCATTCAATGTTTCCCTCTCCCGGATAACACGCATCGCACTGCCGTCCACCAGGATTTCGGCAGGACGAGGACGCGCGTTGTAGTTCGACGACAATGCATACCCATAGGCACCAGCGCACATCAACGCGGCGTATTCCCCGCGATGCAACTGCGGCACCAGTCGATCGCGCGCAAAAAAGTCTCCCGTCTCGCACAACGGTCCGACGATGTCGGCAACTTCATGCGGCCGGTTCTTCAATTCCAACGGCACAAGCTGATGATAAGCATTGTAGAGGCTTGGCCTGAGAAGGTCATTCATCCCTCCATCCACAATGACGAAGAGCTTTTCCTCGGTTTGTTTTCTGTAGAGTACCTTGGTTATCAGGACACCCGGATGCGCGATGATCGATCGTCCGGGTTGAATAGCAATTGCGCATGCGGCCTCCTGCAGCAGAGGGAGGACCGTTTTCACGAGAACGGCGGCGGAGATATTCATTTCCTCCCCTCCCTCTTGCGGAAGTTGTTCGTGCCGGATGTACCCTCGATACTGGACCCCAAAACCGCCGCCAAAATCAAGTTCGTGAATAACAAGTCCTGAGCTTCGTAGATCCTTGATAAACTCGACGAGCACTTTGGCCGCAGATGCGAAGGTCTCCACCTTCTGAATCTGAGAGCCTATGTGTGAATGGAGTCCTCGGATTTCGATGTTCGGCAACGCCTTCGCCCATTGCAGGATTTCCCTCGCTTCACGAAGACTCACTCCGAATTTATTTTGCTTCAGGCTGGTTGAGATGTATGCGTGCCCGCCAGCATCGATGTCGAGGTTCACTCGCAACAGTATCCTTCCTACCTTGCCCATCGCGCCGGCAATGGAGTTCAGCACTTCGATTTCTTCGCGCGATTCGACATTAAACGCATAAATCTTGTTCTTCAGCGCATAGCGAATCTCATCGTCTTGTTTCCCAACGCCACTGAACGTAACGCGATCAGGGTCGAAGCCGGCTTGCAACGCCAGAAACAGTTCGCCCTGAGAATTGACGTCGGCCCCAAACCCCTGGTCCTTAATGATCTCGAGTATTGCCCGGTTGCTATTGGCTTTGACTGCATAACAGGTTGTGTGCGCCTGACCATTAAACGCTTTCTCCAGATGCCGACAGTGGTCCACGATGGACTCTTTGCTGTATACGTACAAGGGGGTCCCGAACCTCTGGGCGACCTGCGTCAGTGGCACATCTTCACACGTAAGCTGTGCGCCCTCATAATGAAATTCTTGCATTGTCTACGAAGGAAGAAATGATTGGAGATACGAAGCATTCGTTCGGGAATAGACGTCCCCGTATTTACAGGTCAAACCACTTCTCCACGGTGACATCATGTGATCCGATTTCTCTGTAAGAATATTCGTTGCTGAGTTTATCATAGGAATAATCCGAAACCCACTCCTCATAATGTTCTCCAATGCTTTTGAGAGCATTCACCAGGTACTCAACTTCGGCGTCTCTCGTGGTGGGATGGATGGAGATCCGAACCCATCCGGGCTTCGATGAAAGATCTCCGGCATCTATTCGGTCGGTGATACGCTTGGACGAATAATGGTCCATATGAAGCAAGTAGTGGCCGTAGGTCCCCGCACAGGAACACCCGCCCCGGGCCTGAATGCCGAAACGGTCATTCAGGAGACGCACCACAAGATTATAGTGGATGGAATCAAAATAGAATGAGAACATGCCGAGCCTCTGCTCGATCCCGTCTGCAAGCAAGACCAGGCGGGGAATCCGTTTCAACTCAGCAAACAGTCTACGGACAAGCTGTTCCTCCCGGTGCCGGATCTTTTCCGTGCCCATCTGTTCTTTTAACTGGATGGCGAGAGCGGTCCGAATTGTTTGGAGGAATCCCGGCGTACCGCCATCTTCGCGCTCTTCGATGTTCTCCTTATACTTGTGCTCTCCCCATGGATTGGTCCAGAGGACCGTGCCACCCCCGGGTTGATCGGGAGATTTCAGATGATAAAGATGCGAATCAAAAATCAAGGCACCCGAGGACCCGGGACCCCCGAGAAACTTGTGGGGTGAAAATGTAATCGCATCAATCTTTTCCAACGGATCGGGCGGATGCATGTCAATCGGAACGTATGGTGCCGAGGCTGCGAAATCAACAATGCAAATGCCGCCATGTTCATGCATGATTTTTGCAAGTGCATGGTATGGTGTCTCGATCCCAGTAACATTCGAGCAGGCCGTGAACGATCCGATTTTCACATTGCGGGTCTTGAAGCGATCCAGCAGCGAAACGAGGTCGTCCATATCCACCAACCCATCCTCCGTCGGCTTGATCACGTGAACATCCGCGATAGTTTCGATCCACGACGTTTGATTGGAGTGGTGTTCCATATGCGTGACGAAAACAACCGGTTTCTCAAGCTTTGAGAGAGTGAGACATTCACGCAGTTGTTCCGGCACGCGCAAGCCAAGAATTCGCTGAAGCTTGTTAATAGCTGCAGTCATCCCAAAGCCTACGTTCAAGAGCACATCATCCGGATCAGCGTTCACGTGCTTCTTGATCACATGACATGCATGGTGATAGGCCCTGGTCATTGACATCCCGGTGACACTGGATTCCGAATGTGTGTTACCCACAAAAGGACCAAAGGTCGCCATCATTTTCTCTTCGATGGGTTTGTACAATCGCCCGCTGGCCGTCCAATCCATGTAGACAACTCGTTTCTCACCGTAAGGCGTACCGAACGTCTGTTCGTTTCCAACGATGTTATCACGGAAGAGTGCAAAATACTCTTCAAGATCGGTTAACTCTACGCCGCTCTCTTTTGTCGTTTGCTGTGTCATGCTTTTTGCTTCAATCTTGTGTGTGTATAGAAAAGATACACAAACACAGAAATGAAATACAACCTATGCCCGAGGATGGAATGTTCGGTGAACCTCTTTGAGATATTCTCTGTCAATATGTGTATAAATTTGAGTCGTGGAAATGTCCGCATGCCCGAGCATTTCCTGGACAGCCCGCAAATCGGCGCCCCCTTCCAGCAAATGGGTTGCAAAACAGTGCCTGAACGTATGGGGATGCACGTCCTTGTCGACGCCAGCATTTCTGCTGTTGGCCGTTACAATGTTCCAGACCGACATACGCGAAAGGGGCGATCCGCGTTGATTGAGGAACAACACGTCATGTGTTTTTCCGCGATGTAACAGACCTCCACGACATTCTTTCGTGTAACGCTGAATCCACCGCAGAGCCGAACCGCCGATGGGGACAACGCGCTCTTTCGATCCCTTGCCGAACACGCGGACTATCCCTGCATCTGCGAGCACATCCGATTGCTTCAACCCAACCAGTTCCGACACACGCATGCCGGTCGCATACAAAACTTCCAGTATCGCCTTATCCCGGATCCAGATCCCCCGATTGTCGTGCTCTCCCATTTCGGGTTGCAACAATATCCTTTCCATCTCGACCTGATTAAGAACCTCCGGAAGGGGCCGGGAAGGCTTCGGTGTATCAACACGGTCAACAGGATTCGTTGTGGTAATACCATCGTTCATGAGAAATTTGTGGAAGCCCCGGATGGCAGAAATTGTCCGCGTCACAGAACGGGGGGAAAGGCCGGCAGATCGCAGTTCACGGAGGAACGCCTCCGTATGCTTTTCGGTGATATTGCCGGGTTGCCTGACGTTTCGTTTTTTCAGATATCCAATGTACTTCTCGACATCAAGGCGATATGACGCGATGGTATTTCTCGACGCGTTTCGTTCAAGAGTGAGATAATGGAGATAATCGCGGCAGTAGTTCTCCATCCTGATCACTCCTTTTCACCATCGCTATTCGATACGGCGGAGTGTTCTTTTTGCATCAGCGGGCGCGAGGAACGCCGTTTCTCTTCTTTCTCATTTTCCGGATACTTGATCCTCCCATGGTAGATACCCACAAGAACACCGAGGAACGCTTCCTTGATTTTCGTTAAATCCTTCAAGGTCAGAGGACATTCATCAAGTTCTCCTTCTTCAAAACGCTTCTTGATCAACTCATCGATCGTGTATTCCAGCTTGGGGGGCGACGGGTCATCCAACGCCCTCGCTGACGCCTCGATGGCGTCGGCAAGCATCAGGATGCCAGTTTCTTTCGTTTGTGGTTTTGGTCCAGGATACCGGTAATCCTGTTCCTTAATTTCATCGATTTTTGTTTCGTCATCAGATCCCTCCGCGAGCTTCACCGCCTTATTGTAAAAGAATTCGATCCGTGTTGTTCCGTGATGCTGAGGGATAAAATCAATCACCACCTGTGGAAGGTTGTACTCCTTTGCAAGCGCAATCCCGTCTTTAACATGCGCCCCGATAATCAGTGAACTCATCCGGGGCGAGAGCTTGTCGTGTTTGTTCTTGCCTCCCTTCTGATTTTCAACGAAGTATGGAGGTTTTTCGATTTTCCCGATATCGTGAAAATAAGCACCGACGCGCGCGAGTATGTCATTCGCTCCCACTGCTACCGCCGCTGCTTCCGCAAGACTCGACATCGTCATGCTGTGATGATATGTGCCGGGTGCCCGTTCGGATAACATACGCAACAGCGGATGGTTAAATTGGCCCAGTTCAATCAGCGTCAAGTCTGTCGTGACATTGAAAAAGCGCTCAATAAATATCAATAGGCCGAATGCAAGCACAGAGGAAACAACGCCGTTGACAAGAGCAAAACCCAGTTGCGTTGCGACCGTATCAATCGGCTCAAAACGCTCCATTGCCAATGCAACAATGGAAACAGA
>QKGJ01000062.1 GCA_003251275.1 Ignavibacteria bacterium | reverse complement strand
CACGAGGAGATATCGAGGAAGCGGGTATCAATAGTGCAAGCGCAAGCAGTTGATCGGCTCCCCATCTATGTAATCCTTGATAATATCAGGAGTCTTTACAACGTGGGGTCCATCTTCCGGTCCTCAGATGGCGCGCTGGTGAGCGGCTTATTCCTGTGCGGGTATACGCCTACTCCCCCCCGCAAAGAAATAGACAAAACCGCTCTTGGTGCAACCGAAACGGTTCCGTGGAAATACTTCAAATCCCCGCTGGAGGCAGTTGCACATGCGAAGTCGCGTGGAGCAAGAGTGTGCGTTCTGGAGCATACGACAAACAGCACCCCACACTACTCGCTCACGAAAAAAATCTTCCCCGTCTGTCTGGTTATTGGAAACGAATTGACAGGAATTTCCGATGAGGTTGTTACCGCTGCGGATCAAGCTATTGAGATTCCGATGTATGGGACGAAGCAATCACTCAACGCAGCCGTCGCGTACGGTATTGCACTCTTTGACCTCGTCCGAATCCTGAAGTCCTCTGAACCCTGATTCAAAGGTCGTACGCGAGAGTGTAAAAGTCCTGTTTCTCGAGTGTATGGATGCGTATCACTCCTGCACGCACCAGTGATACGAGAATTCGCGAAGCGCGACGTTCTGAGATATTGACGAGGGAGCTGAATTCTTTTGCCGTAATGCGCTCGTGTTCATCCAGATAGCCGAACAACATTTTTTCATTGTCTCCGATCTCGAATTTCAGTGGAGGTGAATCGGGGTGCTCATCACGAAGGATCTTGACCACCTCCTTGCTTGCCATAACCGTTTTGTCATTCACCCTGATAAAAGCTCGTGTTTCATCATTCTGTCGAACTGCACCCGTAAACAAGTGGGGCTTTACGTTGCTTTCGGAAACATACGCCACGATGACATCCAATCCATCAAAGGGAACAATGTCGATGAACGGTTCGAGCGGAGGCTGGCAAAAGACCGTTCCTGCTTCCCTTATCAATTCCATCTCGCTCTTTTCACTCTCGACCCCGACTATCGATCCGTCATCGTCGACACCGAAGAGAATATGCCCTCCTTTTGTGTTCGCAAACGCAATCATGGCGCGAGCAATCTTTTCCGGCGTTGAAACTTTCCGCTTGAATTCCACTTCAAAACCCTCACCCTCCTCTATCAGGGCGAGCACGTCACGGTAATTCATTCTTTATTTCCCTGAATATTCACGGTTGAATCAAGCGCGAATGACTGTCCCTCCGACACCTCTTTGGAGAAGGGCGATGGGGTGGCTTCAGGAACGAGACCCCCTTCGGAAGGCGAAGCCATGCTCCGAGCGCGCATCCGTTCAAGGACAATTCTCTTGCGACGAAGGACGTAGCGACTATCCTCATTTGGCTTGTGCTGCAATGGACTTGGTATTACCGCTGCCAGTCGCGTCGCTTCATCCAGTGTTAGCGCCGGAGCAGATTTTCCAAAGTACGTACGCGCCGCCATTTCGATTCCAAAGATCCCACGACCCCATTCAATGACAT
>QKGJ01000036.1 GCA_003251275.1 Ignavibacteria bacterium | reverse complement strand
CTGACGAACAGGAGAAGCAGCATACTCTTTGCTGAACGTAATAAAGACTGTGTTGTTGAGGGAATCGACATAAATCGAATCAACAGTGGTCTTTTGGGGAAGAGCAAGAGGCAACGTATTTGACCGCACCGCCTCTTTGAAAATTGCAAGCTTTTCTTGAGCGGTGGGGGGCGGTGCTTTGGTGGGCAGTGTGCTCGGGCATCCGAAAAAGACGACTGAGGAGATGACAAGAACGGAGAAGTTGAGGGATCGCATCATGGAACGAATAAGTGACGGTCGGGGCAGGCCATGGGTATGAAGACAAGGTAAGAAAAAGTCCTTTGCGTGCAAACGTTGCGCGCTATCCTCTCTTGTTTCTGTCGGGACAAATATATAGATTCGGGCAAAGTGAACAAGGTCGTTATGTTTGGACAAGAATACCTGAAGGAGTTGAAAGATGAACTACGAAGATGATGAGCTTGATGACGCTGAGGTGTACTACTGCTCTGAGTGTGACGAGGAAGTATCGCAACGAGATAAGGTTTGTCCCTTTTGCGGCGCCGATCTCAGTGACGACGAAGAGCTGGAGGATTTGCAGGACGAGATCGTTGAGATCAAGACCTTCACGAACGATATCGATGCGGAAATTGCGCGGGACCATTTGGTGACCGCCGGCATAAAGGCATTCATCTCCAGTGACGATGCCGGCGGCATGGTGCCGATGAGAGCAGGTGTCCGGCTCATGGTGTTGGAAAGCGAAGCCGACAAGGCCCGAGAAGTTCTTGATGCCATGGATATCGAATAAGCTCCCCTTCCCCTATTCCATCCCCCGTTTTACCGATCCAATCTCTTGCGAGAACTTGCGTCGTCTCCCCACAGTCCTTATTTTCTAGATGACCACTGAATATTTATGAAAAGGCATGGAAATGGAATCAACTGTTGAAAGACTGGAGTTCAAAAGTGAGCTTCGTCAGGTATTGCACATTATCACTCATTCTCTCTATTCCCACAAAGAGGTTTTTCTTCGGGAACTGATCAGCAACGCAAGCGATGCTATCGACAAGATCCGGTTTAACTCAATCAGTAATGAGGCGCTGCTGGAAGGAAATCGCGACTGGAAAATCAAGATCAGTGTTTCAAAAGATGCAAGAACGCTGACGGTTTCAGATAATGGCATTGGGATGACGCGGGAGTCGATCATCGAAAATCTCGGGACGATTGCAAAGTCGGGCACCAGGGCATTTCTCGAGGCGTTGAAAGCAGCCGATGCATCAAGCCGTCCCGATTTGATCGGACAGTTTGGCGTTGGCTTTTACTCTTCGTTCATGGTTGCGGATAAAGTCACCGTCGTTTCACGCATGGCAGGAACGCCTGCATCAGAAGGAGTCCGATGGGAATCGGACGGGACAGGCGAATTCACGGTCGAACACGTTGAGAAGACGATGCGGGGGACGGATGTCATTGTCCATCTCAAGAAGGAGGAAGAGGAATTCCTTGATGAGTGGAAGATTCGCACTATTGTGAGACAATTCTCCGACTTCGTGGAGCATCCGGTGGTAATGGATGTTGAGAAAAAGGAGGAGAAAGAAACCAAGACGGTGGAAGAGACGCTGAATTCACGCAAAGCGATCTGGCTCCGACCGAAATCCGAAGTAACAGAGGAAGAGCATGAGGGATTCTACCAGCAAATATCACACAACTTCGATAAGCCTTCGAAGATTATTCACTACGCGGGGGAAGGGACGCACGAGTTCAAGGTCCTTCTCTATATACCCTCGAAAAAGGCATTTGATCTCTCTTTCGGTGATTCAAAATTCGGCCCGAAGCTCTACATCCGTCGGGTCTTAATTATGGATAATTGCGACCAACTCCTTCCACCATACCTGCGTTTTGTGAAGGGAGTGGTGGACTGCGCCGACCTCCCGCTCAACGTCTCACGGGAAATGCTCCAGCAAAATCCTATCCTGGAAAAAATCAAGAAGAATATTGTCTCCAAGATCCTCAAAACTTTGGAGGAAATGAAAAAGACCGAATACGATGCATATCTTTCTTTTTTTAAAGAGCTGGGGAGTATCTTGAAAGAAGGATTAAGTCGTGATTGGTCGAACAAAGAGCCACTCGCCGATCTTCTCTTGATGGAGTCTATCAATACGCCGCGGGGCTCTTTTACGACATTCGAGCAATATGTTGTTGCTATGCCCTCGGAACAAAAAGACATCTACTACCTAACCGGCGAAAGCCGTTCGCATATTGAACATGCACCGTATCTTGAGGCGCTGAAGGGAAAGGGTTGGGATGTGTTATTGTTTACCGACCCCATCGATGAATTTATCCTTCCTTCTCTCCAGGAATATAAAGGGAAGAGGTTGAAAGCAGCGGACAAAGCGGACGTTGAACTCCCCGATAAAAAGGAACACGCCGATGATGTGAAGAAGAAGTTTGCCCCTCTTCTGAACGCGCTGAAGGAAAAGCTGAACGAAGTAAAAGAGATTCGTCTGTCCACCCGGTTGAAGGAAAGTGCATCATGCTTGGTCAGCGAAGAAGGTGCCATGGGGGCACATATGGAGCGGCTGATGCAGCGAATGGGTCAAATGGAGGGGGCGGAACCGGGAAAGCGAATCATGGAATTGAACCCCGAGCATGCCGTCGTCCAATTGATGCTTGCGTTGTTCACGAAGGATGCTGCAGATGCACGCCTCGAAAACTATGGGCGACTTCTGTATGAACAGGCAGTGATTGCGGAAGGGTCCAAGCTTCCGGACCCATCCGCTTTTGCGCGACGCGTGAATGAATTAATGGCCAATGATCTTGATCGCATGATTGGTTACATGACCGACCAAGAGGAAAAAAACTCATGACCTGGATCCGCACGCTTTCTTTCGACGAGGCTGACGAACACCTTCAAAAACTCTATGCACAGATTCAAACGCCGGATGGGCATATCGACAACATACTCACCGCCCACAGTCTGCGTCCGCGAACCCTCAGCGGCCACCTGGTACTCTACAAATCGGCTATGCACAGCAAGCCGAATGCCCTCACCCCGCGCGAACGTGAATTGGTTGCCGCCTGCGTTTCTCTGAGCAATGAATGCGAATACTGCGTGGAGCATCATCGCGCAGGATTGGCCCGGCTTGTGGGAGATGCGACGCTGGCGGGAAGATTAACGGAAGCGTCGCAACTCCGGAGAGACGTTTCGGTTTTGACGCAGAGAGAAACGGAGCTCTGCCGATATGCGCTTAAGCTTTCGAACGCACCGGCGCAGATGAACGAAAGCGACCTCAGTCCGTTGCGAGCGGCTGGTTTGGACGATGCAGGGATACTCGATTTGAATCAGATTGTTTCGTACTTTGCATACGCAAACAGAACAGTCCTGGGTCTCGGCATCACTGCCGACGGCGAACCTCTCGGTCTTCACCCCGACGAAGATCGCGAGGGTTACGAACACGCGTAGCGGGCTTCGCGACATCGAAACTGGAGATTTTCGCATGACACGTGTGTACCGTTGGCTCACCGCTCTTCACGTTCTGTTCCTCCTCTTTCTTACCTACCTCGCTGATTCCGGAAAAGGAATGAGGCTGTGGCTTGCTGTTGAAAGAGTTCCTTACGGGGACAAGATCGGGCATCTCCTCCTCATGGGTCTCCTCGCATTTCTGGTGAACATGAGTCTTCGATGCGAGCGCATCAAGGTATTGAGTGTGTTGAAGGGGAGCACGATTGTGTGGGTACTCGTGACTCTGGAGGAGTTTTCCCAGCTCTTATTTTCGCGGCGATCCTTTTCACTTCAGGATCTCGCTGCGGACTACATCGGCATCATCCTTTTCGGCCAGCTCGCCCTCTGGGTTTTCAACCGGTCGGAAAGAAAGCGCTTGCTTATCGGAATGTCCACCACAAGCCCAGCAGAATAAGAACGAGCCCGATGCTCAGAACGGCATTGAGTTTGTTTTTGTGTGCGGGGAGTGGTTCATTGTGGTCGACGCCCGCCAAAGAGACATTGCGCAATCGGTCCGGTGACGGTGGTGCGGTGGCAAGGCTGACGCCAATCAGCACGGCGGAGCAGACGATGAAGAGAAACACCGCGTAGTGCAGAAAGTTGATCGAAGCGATCCACGCAAGGGCATCATTTGAAAACGGCGTGATCTTGTGCTGCAGTTCAACCACAAAACGAAATGCGCCGAGCACAAGCCCTGTCATCAGAGACGCAACAGCGCCCGTCCCATTCCCCCGTTTCCACAAAATTCCGAACAAAAAACAAGCTGCAATGGGAGGCGAAACATATGCCTGCACACTCTGCAGGTAAACGTACATACGCTCATCGCTCAGCAGCCCGATGAACGGAATCCACGCCAGCCCCAGCACAACCATACCGACTGTCGCGAATCGCCCAAAGCGAACGACAGAAACTTCATCCGCATTCGGCCGGAATCTCTTGAATATATCGATGGTTAACAGGGTAGAAGTGGAATTGAACATTGCGCTGAGTGAGGACATCAAAGCCGCGAGGAGTCCTGCAACGACGATGCCCTTCAATCCGGTCGGAAGTAGATTGGTAACCATCCACGCATAAGAACGGTCTCCTGTTACCTCGCCACCGGTAAGACTGTACGCAATAATACCGGGGAGGACGAGAATAAAAACTGGGAGTATCTTCAAGAAGCCGGCGAAGATGGTTCCGGTCCGTGCCTGATCGAGATTACGCGCGGATAGGACGCGCTGGACGATATACTGGTCCGTACACCAATACCAAAGACCGAGAATCGGGGCGCCGAAAATGATCCCTGTCCACGGAAAATCCGGATCGCTCATTGGTTTGAACATGCTCCAGAAATCAACGGGTGTGCTCGCAACAACGGCGTCCCATCCTCCCGCCCTGTCCAAACCTAGCAGTGTGAGTGCCACCGATCCGATAATGAGGATAAACATCTGGACGAGGTCGGTATAAATAACTGCGGCGAGCCCTCCCATCACGGTATATAAACCGGTCGCCAAAACAATCGCGATGGCGGACGTGTACATGTCCCACCCGACGACCTCGTGCAACAGGATTCCCCCCGCGTAGAGGGCAATCGAGATTTTTGTCAACACGTACGCAACGATGGAGACGAGGCTGAGATAAGTTCTCGCGGTGCTGTTATATCGTCGCTCCAAGAACTCCGGCATCGTAAAAACACCGGAACGGATATAAAACGGTGTGAACATCCACCCGAGGAGGAGAAGGATCAGAATCGCAAGCCACTCGAATTGCCCCACGGCCAATCCAGATTTTGATCCGGTTCCTGCCAATCCGAGAAAATGCTCGCTCGAGATATTCGTCGCAAAGAGGGAAGCCCCGATCGCGATCCATCCGACGTTCCTGCCGGCGAGAAAATATTCCGTACTGGTTGCAGATTTCTTTCGAAAATAAAACCCTATGGCGAGGACAACGGAGATATAGGCCAGAATAATGCCGTAGTCGAACGTAGAGAGGGAGTCGGTCATAGCATCAAATCCCGAATGGAGGAGGAAGAGAAATGGCGTTGAAAGAGTAGAGAGAATTCTCGAAAGAATCAATGAGAGGCCATCGGCGTCAGTTCGATGTTTCTTTTTCGGTTCGATCTGCCCTCGGACTGCCTTTCGTTTCATCCGAAAAATGTTATCTTGATAAGAGCATCCTGGAAATACTCACTGCAATGATCCGATTCCTCACTTTCCCGTTTCTCCTCCTCACAAGTCAAATCCTGTTTTCCCAAACACCTGAAGAAATTATCGCTCGAGCGGAAGAATTGCTTCGCGGCGAAACCAGCCAGGGCACGTTCAAGATGACGGTGACCACACCGGAGTTCTCACGAACGATGAGCATGGATTCATGGTGGTCGGACAAGGAAGACAAATCGCTTATTATTGTAAACGCTCCTCCAAAGGAGGCAGGGAACAAGTGGCTGAAAATCGGCAACGAAATGTGGAACTACCTGCGGGCCACGGAGACGGTCATAAAGATCCCTCCCTCCATGATGCTGCAATCATGGAACGGCTCTGATTTCACGAACGATGATCTCGTTCGGGAGTCGAGCCTGAGCCGAGACTACCGTCCTCAACTTATCGGTGAGGAACCGGTCCGTGGGGATACATGCTACAAGTTTCTGCTTGACCCAAAACCGGATGCGGCCGTTGTGTGGGGGAAGTTGTACTACTGGGTGCGGAAAGCAGACTTGCTCCCATCGATTGTACAGTTCTATGATGAAAAGGGAACATTGATTCGGTATATGGTCTATTCCGATATCAAGCATATCGGAGGAAGAACAATCCCGACGACATGGTCTGTATTTAATTCCCTGAAAGAAGGCCACCGCACGGACTTTAAGATTCTTCGAATCGAATTTGACATTGTACTTTCCGATCGCCTCTTTTCCTTCCGGGAACTGGAGAGAGGGGGGAGGCGATGAAGATGCTGGTTGTTCTTGCGTTCCGCAACCTGCTCCGGCATTTTCGTCGGACGTTGATTACGGTTCTTGCTGTCACGTTCGCAACCCTGCTTGCCATTGCCATGAGGGGAATCCAGCTCGGCGTGTACGAGGAAAACATCGCCTTTGCCCTCCGATTATTCTCCGGGTTTATCCAAATCCAGGCCCCCGGGTACAACGAGAACCCATCGCTCCGGAAATCGTTTGTGCTGGACGAATCCACCCTCCAGGCTCTCAATAATATTCCACAGGTGCAGGGGTATGCCCCGCGCCTTCTCGCGGAGGGTTTGGTCAGTTATCAGGATAACTCTCTGGGTGCGGCTCTGGTCGGAGTGGTTCCGGAACGCGAGAAAGGAGTGTCTACTCTTATAGGCAAGATCCGTGAAGGGCGTTTTTTTTCCTGCGATACAACTACCGAAGTTGTTCTTGGTGAGAAGATGTTGCACAATCTCAAAGCACGGGTTGGCGATGAGATTGTAATTCTCTCACAATGTTACGACGGAACTCTTGGCAATGAAAAATTTCGGATTGTCGGAACGGTGAAGACCGGGATCAGTGATTTCGACGGCTTGATGGTATTCACCGGGCTGAGGAGACTGCAGCATCTGCTGGAAATGAAGAAACGGGTTCACGTAGTAGCAGTCTCTCTTGAAAACGTCTATGAAGTATCGGATGTTCACAATCGCCTTATGGCAACTCTCGATACAGCCCGAACTGTTGCTCTTTCCTGGGAAGAAGTAATGCCCGACCTCAAGCAATCCATCGAACTTGACAATATTAGTGGTATTATTTTTCTCGGCATTTTGATTGTCGTTGTGGCATTCGGAATCTTGAACACGATTCTGATGTCGGTGACAGAACGTTTTCGGGAGTTCGGGGTTCTTCTTTCACTGGGCATGCAGAACACAACCCTCGTGTGGGTCGTTCTGTTTGAAACCCTCTTTATTACCCTGATCGGCGCCGCTATTGGCAACATTCTCGCCCTCGTCGTGAATTACTACTTCATGATTCATCCGATTGAACTTGGAGGGAGTTACGCCGCGACAATGGAAGAGTATGGTTTCCTACCGCTTATGCGATCCACTGTGAATTTGAGGAGTTTCATGAACACGACAGCATCGATCGTTGTCATTTCGCTTCTGGCAACACTATATCCGCTGCACAAAACCTATCGCCTGGAACCCCTGAAGGGGATACGGTATACCTGAACGATGATGCTTCTGAACATCGCATGGAGAAACATTTGGCGCAATAGGCGTCGATCGATCATTGTGCTCTCGTCCATCGCCATTGGACTGGTGGCGATTATTCTGAATGAGGGTCTTTCAATCGGAATGGTGACCCAGATCTTTGACAATCAAATAGGAACGCATGTGTCGTTTCTTCAGATTCACCACACTGGATTCAATGACAACAAAATTGTCCAGAACTCGATGGAAGATCCGACGCTCGTAGACCATGCCCTTCGAGAATCTCCCGATGTCATTGCCTACAGTCCAAGAGTTTTGAGCTTCGGTCTTCTCAGCAGCGCCCAAACGTCAGCAGGAGGATATATCGTAGGAATTGACCCAGCGAAGGAGCGGCACGTTACCACTATCCATAATTCAGTAGTTGATGGAAAGTACCTTGAAGGCCGGCATCGTGAGATCTTGATCGGGAAGAAACTGGCTGAGAAGCTCGATATCGGCGTTGGCGACAAACTGGTCGGCATGGCCTCGACGATTCATGGGAGCGTTGGGTCGGCTCTTTTCAGGGTTGCAGGAGTGTTTGAAACGGTGAGTTCGGAGTTTGACCGTTCGTTTGTGTATGTCACGATCGAGGATCTGCAGGAAATGCTCGAAATGGAGAAGAGGATCTCCGAATTTGCAGTGATCACCCGCGATCGGAATACGGTGAATTTAACCAAAGCAGAGCTTGCGGAAAGACTGGGTCCGCAATTCGAGGTTCTCACCTACGCCGATCTTCTCCCCCTAATGCTGGCACAAATGGACATCTATAAAGAAAGCATGTACATCGTTTATGTTATTGTCAGCCTCGCCATGATTTTTGGAATTATCAACACAATGCTGATGTCTGTCTTTGAACGAATTCAAGAATTCGGTGTGTTAACTGCCATCGGGATGAGCTCAACGTCGCTTTTCTCGATGGTGCTTCTCGAGGCGCTTCTTCTCGGGATGGTAGGGACTGCTCTTGGATTGCTTCTTGGTGTGGGGATTCACATGCCGCTTTCGGCCACAGGCATCAATCTCAGCAAGTTCTCCGAAGGATTAACCTCGTTTGGTGTCGGAACGATAATTTATCCGGTGCTGGACACCGGGTCACTTCTTCGGCCACTCATTATTATTCCGGCAGTGGCCGTGCTTGGAGCGATATACCCGGCGATGAAGGCTGCCCGCTTTGAACCAATGGTCGCAATGCGATACGTTTAAGAGTGCTTATGGAAATCATACGAACAGAAGCCATAGAAAAGACATATGATGGGAACGGCCTCCCGGTCCACGCTCTTCGGCCGATCAATATGGTGGTGGATAAGGGAGAATTCCTGGTAATCGCCGGACCGTCCGGGTCGGGGAAGACAACCCTGTTGAATCTTCTTGGCGCGCTGGATACGCCAACAAAGGGGAAGATATTTTTTGACGGCGAAGATATCGGCAGCAAATCAAGACGTGCAATCGCAGGTATTCGGCTCCGAAAAATCGGATTTGTGTTCCAGGCGTATAACCTGATCCCGGTACTCTCCGCCACCGAGAATATTGAATTTACGATGATGCTCTGCGGCGTGCCGGAAAAAGAACGCCGCGCCCGCTCGCTTGCCCTCATGGAGGACCTTGGAATCGGAGAACTCTCGAAAAAGCGCCCGAATGAAATGAGTGGCGGGCAGCAACAACGAGTTGCCGTTGCCCGGGCCATCGTGAACAATCCCCTTCTTATTCTGGCGGATGAACCGACTGCCAATCTGGATTCTATCACCGCGGGGAATCTGCTCGATTTGATGCAGCGCCTCAATGAAGAAAAGAGCCTCACCTTCGTGTTTTCTTCTCACGACTCGAAAGTCATCGATCGCGCAAAGCGACTTCTGGTGCTGAGTGATGGACGCATTGTGAATGGATAGGCGCGCCATCTCTGCGAAGGTTTTGGCTGTTGTCGTGCTTTTCGGGTTGGTGGCGCATGTTCCCGTGAACGCGCAACTACGGTTTTCCGGTTATTTGGCAGAACTTCCGGCCTACCACCGGATCAATTCCCTATTGACAAGCCTTCTCGCCACAAAACAGGATCAAGCGTCAAACCTGCTCCGAGTGCGACTCCGCCCTGTGATAAGTCTGTGGGATGGTGCGGAACTTTCGTTGGAACATGAACTTGACGCGTTCTATCAGAGCGGCAATGCATCGGTCTTTTCCGGATCAACACCCGGTCGTCGGCAAGCACTCGATCTGCGATGGGATTTCGTGACGCAAGATCATCTTCTACTTTCCCACTTTGTCGATAGACTCTACTTCCGACAAGACTTTTCTTCTGTGCGTCTCGTCCTGGGTCGTCAACGGATTGCGTGGGGAACCGGGCGCATCTGGAACCCCACCGACCTCTTCAACCCGATCAACCCTGCGAACTTCAGCAAGGTGGAAAAGGATGGCGCAGATGCGTTTTCCTTCAAGTACTATGCGGGGAATTTCACCGACATCGAACTGGTCATCAATCCCGAAGAACAATTTCGCCAATTGAATTTCGGTGTGAGGGTGAGAACCAACATACATGAGTTTGATATCTCTCTGTTGGGTGGATCGTTTGAAAAGGGGTTTGTTTTCGGAGGAGATTTTGCAGGCAATTTCTTTGACGCTGGCGTTCGGGGAGAGGCTCTGTACTCCGAGAATCCGTTCGCGAATCGCTTCGTTCGGTTTATCCTCGGTGCTGATTATCAGCTATCGAGCCGGCTCTATGCATTATTGGAATATCAGCATAATGGGGAGGGAACCGCAGACCTCTCCCGCTATGATATTGCCGGACTCGTGACAGGGCGAATACTGAATCTCGGAAAAGAGTATCTTTTCGCGAACATGGTCTACCAGGTTCATCCCCTCGTTTCCGTCTCGGTTGGGGCGAACTTCAACCTCAACGATGGAAGCGGCTTTTTCTCTCCGCTCGTCACCTATTCCGCTTCCTCCGATATTTCGCTTTCTCTCGGTGGCCTTCTTGCTTACGGCGAAACGAGAACGGAATACTCGTACTATCCTCTCTCGTTCTATGCAAGAACAGAGTGGTTTTTCTAGGCGCCGGCTTTTCTCTCCCCTCTTCCCAGCGACCACTTGAGACCGACTGGAGTAATCAGGGTCGTGACAATCACCATGATGACAACGGCGGAAAATACCGAATCGGTCACAACCCCGAGTCCTTTGCCGATCGACGCGAAGATAAGTCCAACTTCACCCCGAGGAATCATTCCAATTCCTACCGATAGTTTATCCAGGCCTCCCACCGCAAAGCCCGCGACGACCTTTCCGATGATTGCTGCCACAATAAAGGCAAGGGCAAGGGAAAAAGTCTCGGGATGAACAAAAGAATTCAGATCAACCTGCATTCCCATTAGCACAAAAAACACCGGAGCGAAAAGCTTTTCCAACGGTGCTACCAGCGCCTCCATTGTTTCATCCGGTTTGTGACCATGCCCAAAGAATTCTTCGCGCAGCAAGAGTCCGGCAGCGAAAGCCCCAACGATTGCCGCAAGTCCGATATAACTTGAAAGCCACGCCATAAGGAATGCAAGCGTAAGAGGGAGGAGCAGCTTGATCGACTCACGCTCGAAACGTCCGACTTTCTTGATAATCCAATGGAACACTTTCTCCCCGAAAAAGAGAACGACGACAAGAAAGCCGATGGAGATGAGCGTAATCTTCACCATCTCTCCTACTACGAGGTGTCCGGTCGATGCGATTCCTGCCACAATCGCGAGGATGATCAATCCCATAACATCGTCGATCACAGCAGCACCGAGAATGACTTTCGCTTCAGGCGTCTGAAGTTTGTTTAGATCCTTCAACACACGGGCGGTGATACCAACGCTGGTCGCGCTGAGTGTTGCCCCAAGAAACAGATGAACTGAGAAGCTCGCTTCCGGCAGAAGAATCGTGCTCAGGACAAAACCAAGAAAGAAAGGAGCAACAACACCTACGGTCGCAACGATGGATGCCTTTGTACCCACTTTCAACATTCCTTCAACGCTTGACTCGAGACCAACCATAAACAGAAGCAGAATCACGCCGAGATTGGAGAAGAGCCAAACTGCGTAGGTCATATGTGAAAGGGAAGCGTGCCCGCTGGAGAAAATGCTGAGGAACAATGTCCCGATTCCGTCCGGACCTAACTGCGATGGAGTGAATACCTTCTGAACGGCATCCTGAATGGATATGCCGGAGTTCCACAGCAAATTAAAAATGTCCATCGAATAATTCAGGTGCATCACGATCACGAACAACGGCTCCCCAAACCAGTAGCCCACATTCCCAATAATAACGCCAATAAGAAGTTCCCCGAGGACGGGAGGCATGTTCATTCGTCCTGCAGCCCAACGACCAAAAACTGCAGCGAGAATAATGATCGCAAGAATAAGCAGAATGGGGGAAAACGGATCTTCATGTCCAGCTTCTGCGCTGTGCCCTTCCGACGTTGCTTGACCGTGGCCGGTATCCTGAGCAAGTGCTGGCGCGGACGAAAGGAAAAGTGCCCCACCAAATCTTCCGCCGATTCCATTCAACAGGAATGCAATAAAGAGCGTAATGACACAAACGAGAAACCAGCGAATGGAACGGTGCATAAACTTCTCCTATGTTCTGAAGATGCAATGAGAGGAATTCACTCAGCCTCTGTTTCTGAGGTATTGATAGGTTGCCTCTTGCGAGCGTAATTTTTCTCCTGGAGCAACTCTGTACGAGTTATCCTGGCTCTTGTTGATCACCCGCGCCTTGGTATTGTCGTCCCGTTGAATCCGGAGGATCTCCGTGATTTCGCTATGGAGGTCCGGATCTTTGATGGGAAAAGCGACCTCAATGCGTCTGCTCAGGTTTCGCGACATCCAATCGGCGGATGCAAGATACAACAATTTCTTCCCACCATGATGGAAATAATAGATCCGCGAGTGTTCCAAGAACCTGTCAACAATACTGATGGCCTTGATGTTGGAGCTAAGCCCTTTAATGCCAGGGAGCAAACAGCAAATTCCCCGCACGATGAGCGAAATCTCCACCCCCGCCTCGCTCGCTTTGTAGAGCTTGGCGATCATCCACGGATCTTCCAGACTGTTCATTTTTGCGACGATCGAAGCCTTCTTGCCCGCTCGGGCCTGTCGTATTTCTTCGTTCATTAATCGGCCGAATTTTTTTCGCATCGTAAAGGGGGCAACTAATAGGTACTTGAATTTCGGTTTTGTCTCCTTTCGTGAGAGGATGGAAAAGACCCGGGCAACCTCTTCGGTGATTTTTCGATCACTGGTAAAGAGACCGTGGTCAGTATAGAGTGTCGCGGTTTTCTCGTTGAAGTTCCCGGTGCTGAGATAGGCGTACCGACGGGGAAGTTTCCGGCCTTTCAAGGAAACCAGGCAGAGCTTGGCGTGAACCTTCCATCCCGGGAAACTATACAGGACCGTTGCACCTGCTTTTTCCAACTCCTCTGCCCACTTCAAATTGGATTCCTCATCAAAACGGGCCTTCACCTCGATGAATGCGGTCACCGATTTTCCCTTGGCCAACGCGAGCATGAGCGCGTCCAGAATTCCCGACTGCCGGGCGACTCGGTACAGTGTAATACGAATTGACGTCACCCGGGGATTCTCCGCGGCCTCTTTCACAAATCGGATGACCGGCTCGTATCCATGGTAGGGATAGTGGAGAAGGAGATCCCGTTTTGTAATCTCCCCCATGATGGGATTCCTCGGTCCCATGCCGTGACGCACCAATGGTTTCATCGGAGGGTCAAGCAGTTTCGGTGCGAGCGGATTCGGAAAAGTGAACAGGTCGTTGAAGTTATGGTACCGTCCGCCAACGACGCAATCATCCTCTTGAATCGCGAGTATCTCCGTAAGAAGCTGCCGAAATTTTTTCGGCATCTCCAGATCAAACAGAAAACGGGCAGGAATTCCTGTATCCCGTTTCGAGAGGGCCTTGCGCACCTTGTCCACCAAATTGCCAGAGTATTCGTCATCGATGTACAACTCCGCATCGCGGGTGAGCTTAATTGCGTATGTGCCGTCAAGAATGTGATTCGGAAATACTTCAGGCAATCCGACCCGGATGACATCGTCCAGAAACATCACGAAGGTGTTTGCGTTGGACGACGGAATAGTAACAAAACGGGCAACCTTCTGCGAAGGTATTTCCACAATCGCGTACTGATACCCGTCCAATTGTTCTCCGGGAGATGATGGTCTCCGTTTCAATCGGACAGCAAGATACAAAGCTCTGTTGCGGAGGAACGGTGGATCCTTGTCTTGACTCAGGAACACCGGAGCAATATGAGCTTCGACGGTATCCTGAAAGTACTTCAACACCCATGCTCGTTGTGTGCGGGTCAGTTCGTCGTCTCGTACAAGCATGACGTGGTGTTTCTTTAATTCCTTCTTGATGCCATTCCGGAATGTCTCACCAAACTCCTCTTGCTGCCTTTCAACAACCTTGCGAATACGTTTCAGCAGTTTTGCCGGCTCAAAACCGAGTTTCTTCGCTGTCTTCTTCTTGAGATTGAGTAGGGCACGCGCGGCTGCAACACGCACGCGGAAGAACTCATCCGCATTGGAGGAATAAATTGCAAGGAACTTGATCCGCTCATAGAGAGGGACGCGCGGGTCCTGTGCCTCCTGTAACACGCGATGGTTGAACGAGAGCCAGCTCAGATCGCGGTTCTTTGTTCGTGGGGGAGATTTCATGCGGGCGGTATTCCGGAAAAATGCACCATAGAAGAGTGCGAGAGAACGGGCTTGCGACTGGACCCCTTGAACATGAACAAAGCCATGATAAGGATGACCAGGATCAAGAGAGCGCGGAAGCAACGCAAGTATCTATTCATACATTCCTCACCTTAGTGCTCCGATCGCAAGAGGATTTCCTTCCGGTAGCGGCGAAGGACATCCTCATGTCGGATGAGACCAACGAGTTCTTTCCCTTCGCCATCGGCAACAACAGGCATGGCATCGACATCGGCTAATTCAAACTGTTTCAGCACCTTGTCAAGCGTATCCCGCTTGTTGATCAGTGGAAAAGTCTTCATCATTACGTCTTCGGCAAGAATAAATTCGTGCGTTGAGGAATCCCGGAGAAGAGCGCGGAGTTCCTGAAAACGCACAAGGCCGACGATCACATTTTTTCCATCCACCACCGGAAAGACTGATTGATCATTTTCCTCGACCAGTCGTACCAGTACATTGACCGGGGAAGTGCGTTTTACGCTCGCGAATTTCTTCGTCAAGAGTGATCTCGCCTCTATTGTATGGATTATGGAAAGGTTGATTCCATAACCGATCTCGATGCCCTGGCGCCGCAGAGGATGCGTGTAGACCGAGTCGCGCATGATCATGCGGGCCACAACGCTTGCGCTGACGGCCGCGAACATAATGGGGAGAATGACCTCATAGGTGTCAGATATTTCGAAGATCATGATGATTGCCGTGAGCGGTGCGTGCATCGTTCCGGCCAGAAGGGCTCCCATACCGACGAGGGCATACGCCCCCGAGCCTGCTGTATACTCGGGAAAAAGGGAGTGAAAGAGAAGCCCGGCCAATCCTCCGAATGCTGCTCCCATCTTTAACGCTGGCGCAAGGACTCCACCGGAACCGCCGGAACCGAGCGTTATGCCCACCACTATCGGCTTCAGCAACACGACTGCTGCGAGCACAAAAATGTCCGCCCGCCCGAGGATCGCATCGTTGTTTACCGCATACGAGAATCCCGCAATGCCGGGGAGCCAGAAGAGAACCAGGCCGACAACGATCCCACCGAGCGCAGGCTGCACCATCCGCGGGATTTTCCTAAACCGTTGCAGGAAGTCTTCCGTCGCGAACAGCACCCGGTTGAACCACACAGAAACGACACCGCACATCAGACCAAGCAACAGGTAAAAGAAGAGTTCGTAATTGGACGCGAGCGCGTAATCTGTTGGAACGAATGTCGGATGGTCGCCAAGGTAACTTCGGGACACTGCAGTGGCGAGAACGGCGGAGATCACGATCGGACTGAATGTACGAACACTGAATCCTCCGATGATGATCTCGAGTGAGAACATCACACCACCAAGCGGTGCGTTGAAGATAGCGGCAATCCCGCCTGCTGCCCCGGCGGCAACAAGGGTGCGGAGCTGGTCACTGGACATGCGAAAGAACTGACCTACCGCGGAGCCGAGAGATGCTCCAATCTGCACAATAGGTCCTTCACGACCGGCGGCGCCACCCGAACCGATGCTGAATGCCGAAACAAGCGTCTTAAAGAACGCAAGGGAGGATTTCATGTAGCCACCCCGCGCGATCACGGATTTGATCACATCGGGGACGCCATGCCCTAATGCATCAGGGGGAGAGTAATACGAGATAACACCAACAATCAGTCCGCCCAGGGCGGGGAAGACGATAATGGCATATTGCTGGAATGGCCATTCATCCAGGACCCTGTAGAGCTTGACAAAGAGAGAGTCCTGAACAAGTGCAATTGCTTCATGGAACAACACTGCACCGAGACCGGCTGCCAACCCGACGACGGACGCAATGAACAGGTAGGAAACGTCCTGCGAAAGATTGAGCCGGACAAGACGGTCAACGACAAAAAGCCTTCCTTTATTGATGAACTCGAGGGTTGCCAGATGGTATTTCATTCGAAGTAGATTGAAAAATGCCTCACAATATAGAGATGAATGGAGACCCATGCAATCAATGAAGTGAGTTGCTTGAAGATGGAGAGCGACGTATATTACCGCCAGAAATCGCAGCGCTCGGTGCGCCACAGCACTTGCGCTCGCCACATCGTTCGCTATCGCGGCTCCAATGGACTAATGAAGAACATTATCGTCGGTATTCATGTAAACAGTTATTTTTTTTCTGGCAGTCACATTAGGACAAAGATTTTGAAGGAACCGTTGTGGAGATCAGTCCAATCTTCACCATCATCGATACCCCGACAAGAAAAAAGGTGGTATCCCCAATAACGGAAATCATTGTGTCTCAGGAGAGCACGTTAGGAAAACACAATAAAGAACACAAGGAGGTTCGCAGCATGAACTCACAATTTATTCGTCGCATTGCTTCGCTATTGATCTGCGGTGTGCTGGTGTTAGGCACGTCCAGCGGCCAGGACATTAGAAGGAATTTGTTTGGAGAGACAGATAATTTGATTCAGCAGATGAAAGAAAAGAATGCTCATCTTTATTCTCCGGCGGCATACGATAAAGCAATGGAATTTTACAACGATGCCGAGTCGGACTACAAAAAAGGTCGGAACCTGGAAGATATCCGTACGAAGCTCAAGGCGGCACGGTCATACCTTGCCAAGGCGATGGAGGGTGTAAAACTCGGTGAAGTGACATTTTCCTCGACGATGGCTGCACGGGGTGATGCGCTCAGCGCCGATGCGCCGAAATTCTCCCCCAGCACCTGGAAACAGGCTGAGGAACAGTTCAAATCTGCCGCTGAGCAACTTGAAGACGGTGATGTAAACGACGCAAAATCTGAAGGTGGGGAAGCAGAACGACTCTACCGTGCCGCCGAACTCGAAGCCATTAAGGCGAATTACTTGAATCCGGCCAAAGCCCTTTTGAAGCAGGCTGAGGACATGGATGTAGAGGAAACAGCGCCGAAGACTCTTGCAAAGGCAAAGCAGCTCGCGCAGAAAGCGGAAGCACTGTTGCAACAGAATCGGTATGACACGGACGAGGCGCGGCAGATGGCGCAGGAAGCAAAGTACGAAGCTGCACACGCGATCTACCTTCATAAGACATTCACTACTATGGGCAAAGAGGACAAAGGATTTGAGGATCTGCGGCTTGCCTCTGAAAAGGCAATGCAGCGGATCTCCGGCAGCCTTGATCTCCTTGCCCGATTTGACAATGGTCTCGATGACGAAGCCGGACGCATTGTCCAGGAACTCAAAGAGCGTGAAAACAGGACCGCCGATCAGGCAAAAGCAATCGCAAGCCTGACCGAGGAAAACAGCACATTGAAAAAGCAAGTCGAATCAATGACAGGCCGGTTAGGCACTCTGACGCAAGCGGAGAAAGATCTGCAGGAGAGCCTGAAGCGGAAGCGCGAAGAAGACGCTCGCATTGCGCAGGTCAGCACCATGTTCAGCGATGCGGAAGGGAATGTTCTTCGTGACGAAAACAGTATCATTATCCGTCTTTACGGATTGACGTTTGGTGTTGGCAAGAGCGTGATCGAGCCCCAGTATTTTTCACTTTTGACAAAGGTTCAGCAGGCAATTAAGAGCTTCCCGGGATGCCAGGTCGTTATCGAAGGCCATACGGATTCACAGGGAAGTGATGCAACCAACCAGCAATTGTCGGAACAACGAGCGCGCGCAGTGGAAGAGTATATGCGGGCAAATATGGGCTCAAGTCTGGTTGTGTCCTCGCAAGGGTATGGTGAAAGCCAGCCGATCGCCAGCAACGACACCATTGAAGGGCGTGCGAAGAACCGCCGCATCGACGTGGTGATCATTCCTGAGTACGCTCTCTCGAACAAGTAGGCGAGGCGTTTTCCGACGGATCGGATGCGATGAATGGGCTTTTTGCGGCGCTCCTCATTGCCTTCATGCTCTCTTTGCACCGGGTCATGTAAGACTGACGATGTACGATAAGTTTGGGAATCACGTCGCACATCTTGTACCAAGAAGTCGTCTGACTAGTACTTACATTTGTTCCGTGCAGGAAACCTCAATCATGGGATGTATTTCTATGACCTCGTTATGGATGGAATCAGTGACTTGAAAAGATGTATCTCGTACAATTGCAAGAAATGCGAGTAGGTTTGATTCTTCTCTGACTCGACAGTATATTGGAGGGACAATTGTCGTCCCTCCATTTTTTTGAGTACAATGTTGCAATCACCCGAAAGTGCCTCCAGCGATCGTCCCCTCCTTGAAAAGGACGTTGCGTCTGACCCTCTCACTCAATTTGATGTCTGGTATACCGACGCGGTGAATTCCGGCGTCGCAATGCCACACGCAATGGTCCTTGCCACAGCCACAAAGGACGGCCATCCATCCGGAAGGGTAGTTCTCCTAAAGGATTATGGGGAGCGGGGGTTCGTATTCTTCACCAACTATGACAGTAGAAAAGGGAAAGAAATGGAGAAGAACCCTTCGGTTGCGTTAATCTTCCACTGGGTGTCGCTGGAGCGACAGGTGCGTATTGAAGGATCCATCACCCGGGTCTCCGCGGAGGAGTCCGAGCAATATTTTCATTCGCGGCCGCTTATCAGCCAGATCAGCGCGGCAGTCTCGCAGCAGAGCGCGCCGGTGAAGAGCCGTGAGGAACTGGAAAAGAAGGCGGCAGAGTTCACGCAGGCTCTGAAGGGGAAGCCGGTTCAGTGTCCCCCGAATTGGGGAGGCTACATTGTTCGACCGGTGCGCATAGAATTTTGGCAGGGACGATCCGGCCGTTTGCACGACCGGATCCTTTATGAGTTTCTCTCACCCGGTACTTGGTCCCTTCACAGATTGCAACCGTAATCGCTACCGGAGAAGCAACATTTTCCTTGTCTCGGTTGCAATGTGTCGTCCCCGTCCCGCAACGCTTAGTCGATAGTAATACGAACCGCTTGCCAGCTTCGCCCCATCAAACAAACTATTGTATTCACCGGCCTCTAGAATCTGTTCCACCAAGGTCTTCATCTCTCTCCCCAACTGATCGAACACTCGCAGCGTCACAAACCCGGGCGAATTCAAAGAGAAGTGAATTCTCGTTTGCGGGTTGAACGGGTTCGGGTAGTTGGGATAGAGGTAAAACCCCTTCGGTTTTCCCTGAGGCGGTACTTCCTCAACTGACGTAATAATCTCCGGCAGCAAACTGCTGCCTGGCCCGCCGTAAACTCCCATGTCATTCCGAACGGTTCCCTGAGCCGGGGCAAGAGCATTTCCCGGCGACCCGGAATCCTCTGGATCGTTGAATGCTGACGAGGAATCTCCGGCATCAATGCATGGTGAATTTGACTGAAGAAGATGGCTCAGCGTGTCAACAAAAAGCGGATCTGCATTGATATTGCCAGTACCGGTGAAGCCCCCTTGGACGTCATTGAACGTTGCCAGTGCAGTTCCACCCAGAATGAGGCCGAGCTGGGTTCCGGTTGTCTGCGTGTTGTTCCAAATGATATTATTGCGGAAGGTAGCTTGCGTGGAAGCGACGAGCGCCCCGCCGCCTCTGCCCGCGTAGGAACTTCCACTTCCGGAAACGGTGTTTCCCACGATTGTGTTATTCTCGATGATCTTCTGCGCGGTTCCAAAATTCTCACTAATCCAGAGGCCCCCACCCCCAAAAGTCGGTGCACCGACGACTGCCTGATAAACCTGGTTGTTGGCGATGACGTTATTCCGGATCGTGGCGCCGGTGTAGTTCAGCACGATCCCGCCACCATACATTCCACTGTTGCCGACGATAACGTTGTTCAGGACATACGGCCGTCCATCACCGATGCGAATAGCGCCACCACCGGCACTTGTTGTGCCCGATGGTCTTCGTATTGCAGAATTTCCTGTGATGAAGTTGTTCTTGATCGTTGGCGAGGAGTACTGAATCAAAATTCCTCCTCCTTCCACGTACGTTCCAGCGCCATGCTCGTCAAGCCATTTTGTGCCCGTACCGGCCGTAAGCGTAAACCCAACGAGCATCGCAGTGGAGTCTTCGCCGGAACTGATAACGACACAACTTGCAGTGTCTGCGTTTGTTGGGCTTCCCCCATTGATGATCGTTGCGTGGATGTCAGCGCGATCACCGGATAGCAAGAAATTACTTGCGACAACAATATTTTGTCCGCGGAAGTTGATGTTCTCCAGATACGTCCCTGGCGCTACGAGGACGGTATCGCCCTGTTGTGCGGCGAGGATGGCAGATTGGATCGTGGGATATGTGCCGGGAACGTTGAGTACCTCTGCCGTTGCCTGTACAACCCACAGCAGTGAGAAGACGAGAAAGATGTAGGGAACTCTCATAGCAAAGCCTCGATGGATGTAAGTGATGATAAGGAGTATAAGAAAGATGCTATCTCAGCAAAAGCATTTTTCTGCTTTGTTCAATTGAAGAACTACGATCGGTCGATTTCCTAAAGAAGAGCCGATAGAAATATATTCCCGAAGCGAGGTCTTGCGGTGAATATGTGACCGAGTGTGCGCCGGCGTCGTACCATCTCTCCACCCCCGGCTGTACCGTCCTCCCCAACATGTCATAGACACTCAATGAAGCAAAGCCTGCTGTCCCGAGCGCAAAACGAATTCTGGTAGAAGGATTGAAGGGATTGGGATAATTCTGATACAACTCAATCTCTTTGGGAATGTTTCCATTATTGTCGTTCGCGCTGGTAAGTCCTGCCCCTTCAAGGGCGGTGACAATACGGTCAACAGCGATGTTCGTGTAGATATCCGTCGTGCCGCTGGGCCATTCAATCCTCAATGAATCAATAAAGAGTGCGTTGCCCAGGCCAAAGTGTTGATCGAGGTTTTGCGAGCAGTTACCCCCTTGCCCTTCCACGGCTCGCAATTGCCGGACGATTTGTCCGCCGATGACGGCGCTGGCC
>QKGJ01000140.1 GCA_003251275.1 Ignavibacteria bacterium | reverse complement strand
GAGATTTCGATTCTCTCCGCGAAACAAGTCGGACCGGCAATTTTCTTTTCCGTTATGATCATGGTGGTCTCGTTTCTGCCGGTCTTCTTGCTGGAGGGTCAAGAGGGGAAATTGTTCCGTCCTCTTGCGTTTACGAAAACGTTCGTATTGCTAGGTTCTGCGATTATTGCCATTACGCTGGTGCCGATGCTCATGACCATGCTGATGCGTGGAAAATTCAGGCGTGAGGGAGAAAATCCCATCACGAAGTTCCTGAACGCGATATATGCTCCTGTCATTCGTTGGGTATTGCGCTGGAGGAAGACAACGATCGCGTTGAATATCATCGCCCTCATTATTACGGTACCGATGATCATTTCGATGGGCTCGGAATTCATGCCACCTCTGGACGAGGGAAGCCTCCTGTTCATGCCGGTCACGCTTCCCTCCGCATCGATAACGGAGGTAAACAGAGTCATGCAGGTGCAGGATGCGATTATTCGGACCGTTCCTGAAGTGGAATCTGTTCTTGGGAAAGCAGGCAAAGCCGAGACTTCCACAGATCCAGCCCCGGTTAGCATGATCGAAACGTTTGTAATACTGAAGCCAAAAGATCAATGGCGTCCGGGAGTAACAAAGAACGATATTATTTCTGAACTGGATGCGAAGCTGCAAATTCCCGGCGTGCGGAACGGGTGGACACAGCCGATTATCAATAGAATCAACATGCTCTCAACCGGCGTTCGGACAGATCTCGGTGTAAAGGTTTTTGGCCGCGACCTCGACACGCTGGAGCGTCTCGCAATTCAGGCAGAACATATCTTGCGCCGCGTTCCTGGCGCCGCTGATCTGTATGCAGAACGAACGCAAGGAGGACTGTTTCTCGATATCTCGATCGACCGGGAGGCAGTGGCGCGGTATGGAATCAACGTCGGCGATGTTCAGGACATTATCGAGACCGCCATCGGCGGCGAGAACATTGGAACAGTGATCGACGGTCGCCAGCGGTTTCCAATTCGCGTTCGGTATGATCGAGATACGCGCAACAGCCTTGATGTACTGAACTCCCTTCTGGTTCCAACCATGATGTCTTCCGGGATGACGCCGGTTTCATCAAATCCGATCGAATCAATGACTTCCATGAATTCCGGAGGTCTGGCCACCATGTCCACGCCCTCCTCAAAAAGCTATGTGCCGCTCGGACAGATTGCACGCATCGAGATGGTTCCAGGTCCGCCGATGATTTCAAGTGAAAACGCTCAGCTTCGGTCGATCGTCTTCTTGAATGTGCGGGGAAGAGATATGGGAAGTTTCGTGGAAGAAGCGAAGGAAGTCCTGGGCAAAGAACTAACGCTTCCCCAAGGATACACACGGAGAATCAGATTCGCGCAAAAGAGAGAATTCAATTCCTCATGCCGATTGTTTTCCTCATTATCTTTGTGATGATCTTTCTGGTGACAAAGGACTATGCGGAGGCGTTCGTGGTTATGCTCTCTGTGCCGTTTGCGTTGATCGGAGGAGTTTATCTCATTTACGTTCTCGGCTACAATTTCTCGGTTGCGGTGTGGGTTGGGTTCATTGCACTATATGGACTTGCGGTGGAGACGGGTGTTGTCATGGTAGTGTATTTGCACGAGGCGCTGGATCGGCGATTACGCGCAGCAGAGAAAGGATCTCGCGGTCCTGTCGGCTTCGGTGACATTACCGATGCAACCATTGAGGGTTCAGTCCTTCGACTTCGACCGAAAATAATGACGGTTGCAACCAGTCTGATTGCGCTGATTCCGATAATGTGGAGTACGGGGGTTGGGGCAGACGTTATGAAACCTCTCGCGGCGCCGATGATAGGAGGACTCATCACTTCGGCTATTCACGTTCTCGTCGTCACACCCGTTCTCTTCAGCTATATGAAAGAACGCGCACTGCGGAAAGGCACACTGGAAGTTTCGAAAATGGCAAAATGGATGAGAGAATAAGTAGCAATCAACAAAACATTCACTATTACTTTTAGGGAGAAGAAAAATGAACTTGACAACAGCAATAGTTACAATGGTCTTTGTAGCAAGCCTGGGATTTTCATCATGTGCTCAAGAAGGTCAGGCGAAGGTGGAGGAGGTCGCGATCAATGTCCCCACTGCATCTTGTGAGATGTGTGCCGAGACAATTACAAAAGCGGTAAAGGCCGTGGACGGAGTCAAGGGAGCCACGGTTGATCTCGAGAAGAAGATCGTCCACGTCAAGTATGTTGCAACCATGGCCAAACAAGCTGACCTGGAACTCGCCGTAGCAAAGTCCGGCTATGACGCCAATAGTACCAAGCGAGACTCAGAAGCGTATGAGAGTCTTCCTGCCTGCTGCAAATAACGATGGGCCAAAGAGGGCGTGAAGGAGTCACGCCCTCTTTACCTATCAGCCCTCCTTTTAGTGTGCCCTTCAACACTTTGATTTCCAGTGAGAATCCTTTATTTTGACCTTACCAATCTGATATCATCTTCTCATTCTACTTCGGGAAGAACACTTAAAGTTTCGAACATATTCTGGAGTCGCCGAATGAAGGGTTTATTCTCCTTTGCCGTGTTGCTTTTCGTCCACTCGTCAAGTATTGCCCTGAGTGATGGGTTCAACAGCGTGTATTCACAGGATGGAAATGATGTATGGGCAGTTGGCGTATCAGGGAACGTCTTCCGTTCGTTTGACGGCGGCGCAACATGGGGGACGTATCCACAAGGCTCTTCAACATTTTATGCAGTTGCAGCGAAAGGTTCGTGTGTGTGGATGGCCGGGAGTGGCGGCAGCTATTACCGCAGTACTGATAACGGTGGG
>QKGJ01000159.1 GCA_003251275.1 Ignavibacteria bacterium | reverse complement strand
GAGCGCGCTTTGTTTTCCCAAGAAGACTTGGCGAAGCGGTGATCGGTATGCGCGTTTCGAATGACCTTATCGAAAACACGTTGGGAAAACAACAGTGAAGTTCAACGCGGATAAGAAGAGCCGACCCGTTCTGGATATTCCTCGAACACAGCTCGAGAACACAATCGAGATTGTCGCAATTGCCGCATTACTCTCCACGATTATTTACGCGGTAGCGTACTGGTCCGAACTCCCTGATCGGATTCCTGTCCACTTCGGAATGGACGGCACGCCCGACGGTTGGGGGACAAAGCTATTGATGTTGCTTCCACTCGGAGTTTCCGTCGTGATATACATTGGCTTGACGATATTGAGTCGTTATCCTCACATCTATAACTATCCTTGGGCAATCACATCTCAGAACGCCCCCAGGATGTACACGCTCGCCAGATTGTTTATGACAATTCTCAAATGCGAGATCGTCGTTCTGTTCTCTTATATCACGTATGCAACCATCGCGACTGCTCTGGGTGCAGCGAGCGGACTCGGATTGATTTCGCTTCCACTCATTATGGCGTTCGTGTTCGGCACGATCGCCTGGTATTTTTGGTCGGCGTACAAGGCGCGCTGATATGCTCATTGTTTCAATCATAGGTCCTTCCATGAGGGAATCGTTGAAGCAGATCAAATCCTCTTTTCCGCATGCGGATCTCTTTGAGTTTCGGTGCGATCTTATCAGAAAGCCGGATGTCTCCTCATTGATGAGAGCGGCGAAGAGGCCCTGTATCATTACGTATCGGACAGTACAGGAAGGCGGGAAGTATAGCGGATCGCGTGACGAACTCCTGGCGCATTTGTTGACTGCGTCCTTTCTCGGCGCACACTATGTGGATATCGAACGAAGGCTGGGTCTCCGGTTCCTTCACGAGTTTGTTCGCAGAAGAGGAGACACGCGCGTGATTCTCTCACGGCACATGTGCGGTGTCCCGCGAGATGTCAATCGAGTCTATAAGGATCTTGATGTTGCGGAAGCTGATGTTCTGAAGGTGGCCTACAGGGCTACCGGCGCGTCAGATATCATGTTCGCAAAGGAGTTTCTTTCTCTTGCGAAGAAGAGAAAAAGAAGAGCGATGGGGATAGCGATGGGAGAATATGGAGAGGCAACCAGGGTTCTCTATCGTATTTGGGGAGGATGGGCAACATTCGCCTCTTCGAATGGCGGTATCGAATCGGCTGAGGGTCAACTCCCTGTGAGGACTATGAAGAACATTTTCCGCGCCGATACCTTAAATGCTTCAACACGAATTTTCGGTGTGACGGGCAACCCGCTTTCTCAAAGCAAGGGAATATTTCTGCACAATCCTCTTTTTCGGCAGTCGAAGACAAATGCCGTGTATTGCCGGTTTCCGGTAAAGGATGTTCGAAAATTCATGAAGAAGGTAGCTCCGCAACTATCAGGATGGAGCGTTACCATTCCGCACAAGGAAACAATCATACAGTATCTCTCTTCACTCGACAGAACCGCGAAGGAAATTGGCGCAGTCAACACTGTAATCCGAAGAGGCAAGGGCTTTCGTGGGACTAACACTGATGCCCCCGGAGCGTTGGATGCGATCGAACAGGTCCGGCGGGTGAAGGGAAAAACGATGCTCATTCTGGGCGCCGGTGGAGCAGCGCGTGCGATAGCGTTTGAAGCAAACAAAAGGGGTGCACGGGTTCTTGTCGCTAACAGGACTGAACGAAAGGCTCAATCTCTTGCACGAGGACTCAAGCTTTCTGCGATTCCCTGGAAGGATATACGTAACGTGCAATTCGATTTTCTGGTAAATGCGACCTCTGTCGGGATGGCTCCAAAGACAAATGCGGCACCGATAACAACAATTCCTCTTCGTGGAAAGATTGTCTTCGACGCGGTCTATAATCCTCGGGATACGATGTTGCTTCGGCAAGCGAAACGTTCGGGTGCCCGCGTCATTTCGGGAATGGAGATGTATATCAACCAAGCGGCGTTGCAGTCAAAGTATTACATCGGCAAACTTCCCTCCAAAGCGACCATAAGAAGAATTCTAGAATGACCTCCGGAAGCGAAAAGCAAATCAAGCCTGTGAGTAAGCCCATCGTGGCGACGATTGCCGTCCCAGGGTCGAAGAGTATCACCAACCGCGCGCTCATTTGTGCAGCGCTTGCGCAGGGCGAATCCACTATCGACAACTATTCCGATAGCGACGACACTTCTCTTCTTGCCAACGGCTTGAATCAACTCGGTGTGCTTGTCCGTCGTGACGGCCGGTCTCTCGTGGTTGAGGGAAAAGGGGGACGCGTCTACGCGCCAAAGTTTCCGATCCCCGTTGGCAATGCCGGCACGACGCTTCGATTCCTGGTGGCGCTTGCTGCTCTTGCTGATAGGGGAGTCGTCTTTGAGGGGAGTCCCCGGATGGCAGAACGTCCCATTACGGATTTGTTGAGCGCGCTAAGGTCGTTGGGAACCGAAGCATCGGCTGAGGATCTCTTTGCACGTTACAAGGTGAAAGGGGGGAGCTTTCGCGGGGGCACTGCGCAACTTCGCGTGGATCGCAGTTCCCAATTCCTTTCAGCCTTACTGATGATCGCCCCTTACGCGCAGGAAAATGTTTGCATTGAAATCGCAGGAGACCTTCGTTCAACCCCCTATGTTGCGATGACCATTGAGGTGATGAAGCGCTTCGGTGTCGATGTGTTTCAGAAAGATCATCGATATCAGGTAGAGTCCGGGCAACGTTATGAGCCGAACGTGCTCGAAGTGGAAGTGGACGCGTCCGGTGCTTCGTACTTTTGGGGGGCGGCGGCGCTCACGGTGGGCTCTGTCACGGTGCGAGGAACGCGTCTTGATTCGATGCAGGGTGATCTCAAGTTTCTTGATGTGTTGAAGTCCATGGGATGCCGGATCGAAGGATCGGGGGAAGGTATTACAGTTACCGGACCGACAAGTCTGAAAGCCGTTGACATTGATATGAAAGACATGCCAGATATGGTCCCAACACTTGCAGTTCTTGCCCTCTTCGCAAAAGGAACGACACGCATTCGTAACGTTTCTCACCTACAGTATAAGGAATCCGACCGACTTGTAACTCTGCACGAAGAACTGAAGAAGGCGGGTGGAAGTATAACGCGCAGCGATGATGGCCTGGAAATCAGCGGTTCCACAATGCACGATGCTCGATTAAACACTCATGAAGATCATCGGATGGCGATGAGCTTTGCTCTACTCGGGCTCAAGGTTTCAGGAATCGTTCTTGAAGGAACAGAATGTGTCTCCAAATCATTTCCAAACTTTTGGGATGAGTTTGACAAGTTATACGAAAGGAAAAACTGAGGCATGCCAGGAAACACCTTCGGAGAACAATTTCGCATCATGACCTTTGGCGAAAGCCATGGCCGAGCGGTCGGCGTGGTAATGGATGGCGTTCGTCCCGGATTTTCGATTGACACAGCAGTGATTCAAAAGGAGCTGGACAGACGCCGACCCGGTCAAAGCAGAGTGACTACGGCTCGTAGCGAGGCGGACGAAGTGGAGATCGTGAGTGGAGTGTTTGAAGGAAAGACCACGGGGACACCTTTGTGCATGATCATATGGAACACGGATCAACATCCCGGTGCGTATGATAAGATGAAAACACTCTTTCGCCCCGGGCATGCCGGCTACACGTATCTTGCGAAGTATGGCATCAGCGACTATAGGGGAGGAGGGAGGTCATCCGGAAGAGAGACGGCTGCCCGTGTTGCAGCAGGCGCAGTAGCAAAGTCGCTTCTCGAGCAGCGTGGCATCCAGATTATCGGATATACCTTGGAGGCGGGAGGAATCCGCGCGGACACAATTGACTACGATGTGATCGAAACAAATGCGTTGCGTTGTCCGGATTCCTCTGCAGCGAACAGGATGGGAAAGGCCGTGCTGGAGGCAAAGGCCGATGGAGATTCGGTGGGCGGTATTGTCGAGGTGGTGGTGAAGAATCCTCCCGTTGGGCTCGGCGATCCGGTTTTTGATAAGTTGGAAGCTGACCTTGCGAAAGCCCTCATGTCGATAGGAGCCGTCAGGGGATTTGAAGTTGGCAATGGGTTCCGTGCCGCGAGGCTTCGGGGAAGCGAGAACAACGATCCGATTTTTCGTGACGATTCCGGGCGGGTGCGCACAAGAACGAACAATGCCGGAGGAATTTCCGGTGGTATTTCAAACGGAGAGGACATAGTTCTTCGCGTGGCCGTGAAGCCAACTTCTTCGATTGCGAAGGAGCAGGAGACGATCACTGTCTATGGAGACGGGGCGACAATTAAGGTCGAGGGGCGCCATGATCCCTGCATTTGTCCTCGAGTGGTTCCGGTTGCCGAATCAATGGTTGCGTTAACGCTCTTTGATCATCTTACACGACAAGAGATTCTTCACCCGAAAGAGTCGCTCGCATCGCTCCGAAATTCGATTGACACGATCGACCAAAATATTCTTTTTCTGCTTGCAGACCGCCAGCGGATGGTGATGGAGGTTGGCCAGATGAAGAAACGCGCCGGAAAAAAGATTGAAGACCTGCGCCGGGAGAGTGCTATTCTGCGCAAACAGTTGCGTCTTGCCAAGAAACTCGGGCTTGACTTGAAATTGATAGAGAGACTCCTTTCGGTCGTGTTTCGTCTTGCAAAATCTGTCCAGAAAAACCTCGCGTGACGAGTCCCCGCTTGTCCATAGGGCTTGTCGGATACGGCCGTTTCGGCAAACTCCTCGCCGGCCATTTGGCTCGCCATGTTCCTGTGAGCGTGTTTGACACGAAGAGGGAACAGAGAGCCGTCACTTCCGAGAAAATCTCTCGATCGTCGCTCCGTGAAGCTGCCGCATGTCCGGTAGTTATTCTTGCGGTTCCCGTTTCCGCTCTTCGACCCCTTCTTCTCCAGATAGCCCCGATGCTTATCAATAACGCACTCGTCATCGATGTTTGTGCGGTCAAGGCCGCTCCTGCGGAATGGATGAACGCCTTCTTGCCGCCGAATGTGTTTCTTCTCGGGAGCCATCCACTGTTTGGTCCAAAGGGAGGGACATCGTTACGTGGCCAGTCGATTGTTCTCTGTCCGTTGCGATTGCCCGCGCAGTTGATGAGGAGAATCAGTGCACTCTTAAGGCGGCGCGGCCTTCGGGTCATCACGATGACACCGCGCGCGCATGACCGCGCGATGGCACAGTCATTACTGATCACGCAATATGTTGGCCGCTATCTGAGGGTTGCCGGTGTGAAACGATCCAACTTGACCACGCCAACATTCAACCAGCTCTGCAATATCATTGAAGTGGCAAAGAGTGATTCGTGTCAGATGTTTGACGACTTGCTGAAGTTCAACCCCTATACCGATCGAGTGATGAAGAAACTTGAACGGGCACACAGGGATTTTCTCTCGTCAACCTTCAGGAGGAAACGCGCTAGGCACAATGGAGTAGTTGGCACACCACGTTGATTCTTAGGTTTTTTTTCACAAACTTTATCGACACATCATGCACTAAGGTCTCACTATTGAAGCCATAATGATAGAAATCAAGAATCTCGTGAAGAAATTCGGCTCCTTCATTGCCGTCAACAACCTTAGCCTGCACATCGGGAAGGGAGAGTTTTTTGGTTTCTTGGGTCCTAACGGCGCCGGCAAGACAACCACAATCAAGATGCTCACGGGACTCTATAAACCCAGCGGAGGATACTGCAGCGTCAATGGCTATGATGTCTTCAAAGCGCCGCTCCCGGCAAAACTCAGTTTCGGCTATGTGCCCGATCAACCGTTTCTCTATGAGAAACTGACCGGGAGGGAATTCTTATATTTTGTTGGAGGTCTTTTTCAGATTCCATCCCAGACACTTCGCGCGAAGGTTGAGCAGCTCAAAGATACATTTGAAATTGGAAAGTTCATTGATAAACG
>QKGJ01000011.1 GCA_003251275.1 Ignavibacteria bacterium | reverse complement strand
CCCCCAAGCGGGACCATGGAGAGGTACATCTCGAGGATCTCGTTCTTGGAATATCGCACCTCAAGCTGCAATGCCCGAAACATTTCAACGATCTTGTTTTGATACGTTCGCTCCCTCCCTTCGAGCATGCGCGCAACCTGCATTGTTATCGTCGAGGCACCGGAGACGCGTCGCCCCGCAATCATGTTTTGCGCGAGTGCGCGCAAAACGGAAACCGGATTGATACCAGGGTGATAATAGAAATACTTGTCTTCCTTTTCGATAAGAAGTCGTTTCAATTGATCCGGTATCTCGTCGGGCGAAGTGCGGAGCCTCCATATTCCATCAGGGGCAATGAAACCGTGCAGGAATCCTCCGTGGCGATCAAGCACTACTGTGGAATAAGGTTTCATAAATGGGAGAGGGGTCAGATTCAGGCTGAGGAGGAGTGCCGCGGGCGGGAGCAATAGGAGAAATATTCTGAACCAGGGTGGCCGGATCATACGTGGCACTGTCGTATTTATGGATTTCGGAGAGATGCGTGACTAGCAGGGATTAAACTACGAAGAGCATCGGAATGTTTCAATTTCTAAGAGGAGAAAGCTGCAAGGAGTAATGATGAAGGTGGAGGGAAATAGAGAAAGACATGACCCGATGCCGGTGACAAGACATCGGGTCAACGGATCATTGAGGTGAACGAGTAGTGTCAGTCGGAGGCGCGTGCGAACATACCCGCGCGCGCGTCAATTCGTTCTCACGACTTGCGCCCTCATGACTGAGTGGTCCCAGGAGGAAGTAGAGTATGACCAACGGGGCGAGGCTCAGCAAGAGAGCGAAGACGAATCCGCGAAACGGAGATCGCATGTTACAGGTTTATTTCGAGGTTCTTGAGAATTCCGCCGATACGGGACTTCTGATTTTCTGGAGCCATCGACAAGGCTTTCTTGTAGTTTTTCAGGGCGCTTTTCTTGTCGCCCGCCTTATCATGTCCCTCTCCCAGGCTGTCGTACACATTCCAAGAATCAGGATGTCGCTTCACGTTCAAGGTAAAGATCTCGATTGCCTCTTTGAACCTATTTTCATTGAGGAGAGTATAGCCATAGGTGTTCAACTCGTTCTCGGTGGCACTCTCGATGCCCGTCTTCAGAAGATCCGCTGATTCTTTTGTCTTTCCAGCCAGCGTAAGCAATCCCGACTTAACCTGGAGAGCCTGGAAGGCCCCACCACGCGCAATGGCCTGGTCTGTCCACGCAATTGCCTCTTCCGTATTGATTTTGCGTTGCAAACAGTATTGTGCCGCTTCGATATATCCCCGTGCAGTAAAACCGGGTACCGATCTGAGTTCGTTTCGAATATTTGTCAACACCGTTTCTTCTCCATCAGTTACCTGGATCGTAAATGGAACCTCGAGCTTTTCCCAACGAAGAGCTGCCGTTGTTGAAAAAGCGTCATTTACGTCAAACTCATAGGAAAGCCATTCTTGGAAATCAGCAGGCTTTGGCTTCACGGTCACGCGAAGAGCGTCCTCACTTTCTCTATACGAAAAGCTCCCCCAGGATGTGTGGTTCTTACTGAAAATGACGATCCAGTCTTTTTCAGATGGAATCATGTGCAATCCGTATGTCCCGGCCGCAAGGCGCTTTCCCTCGACGAGGACGTCATGAGTAAATGAAATGGTGGTGTTCTCGTTTGCTCCAGCCCGCCATGGAATGGGATTTCCGCCATCGAACGGGACAAGTCCACCCCAGATTTTTCGGCCCTTCACCGCCGGGCGGTGGTAGGTAATAGTCACATCCGTGAGCCCAACCGTCTGGGATGCGACTGCCTTGGGGCTTACCTGTGGCGTCGTAATTGATTGACCCGAAGCCTCCTGATACCCAGACAAGGCAATCAGAAGACTCCAGGCAAACACAACCGGTAGTATGCGTTTGACCATGATACACTCCTTGAATATGAAAAATGTATTGTTGACTTGGGCGATGGCTGATGGGCTATCATTTCGATACGGAAGCACATCGAAATTGTTTCCCAGCCGAGACTAACAATGCAGACATTGCCCCCAAAACCAGAGACTGTTTAGAGTTTGGTTTCGTTGCACGCCGTAGATTAATTCACTATTTTTCAAAGCCCTTCGAAACCTGGCTTACCCTGGGTAACTTCGAAAATCTTTACAAAGGAGGAAAAGAAATGAGGTTGATCCCGATAGCGTTAAGTGTCCCCCTTATCTTTGTTTCTTGTCAAAGAACGAATGAACCCGCAATGGATCATCACCTTGACAAGTACCTGTCGCAGTACGCGCCGTATGAAATGAAATTTGACGCAAGAGTATTCAATCAGAGCGAACAACAAGTTCTGAGAAAATTAATTGCGGCGGCAAACGTACTAGATACTATCTATTGGATGCAAACGTCCAAATACGGCTTCGCTCTTCTGGACAGCCTTCAACGTCTTCCAGAAGACGAAGCGATCTCAAAGCAAAAGACACTCCTAATCAGGAATGCTGGCCCGTTTGAATTGCTGAATGAACATGAAGCATTTATGGGAAATCAAACGTATTACCCCGGTGGCGAACTCTATCCGCGCGGAATGAGCGCAGAACAATTTGATGAATACTTTGAGACACTCTCCGAAAAGGCAAAGACCGAGTTCATGTCTCCATACACCGTCATCCGACAAAGCGATGATGGTGGGTACAGGGCAATACCATATCATGTGGAATACGAGGAGTATGTGGGTCGAATTGCCAGTCTGCTCCGTGAGGCCGCCGATCTTTCCGAGAACGAGTCGTTCGCCAGATTCCTGAGGATCAAGGCTGACGCTATTGAAAACACGGACAAGTACTTTGATGCAGATGTTGCGTGGATCGATATGGAGGGGAGTAAGTTTGATATCGTCTTTGGCCCTTTCGAGACGTACTCAGATGGGATCAAAGGGGTGAAGGCAAAGTATGAGGCGAGCATAGAAGTCGTTGACCAGGCGGAATCAAAGAATCTAGATCTCTATACAAAGTATCTCAAAGAGATGGAAGAAAATTTACCGATTCCCGCTGAATACAAATCCCAAGTAACAGGCCTGACGGCGAAGTTTGTGATTGTCCGGGATATTCTTCGGACCGGAGAAGCGGCGGCCGGGTACCAGGCGGTTGCCACGAATCTTCCTAACGATCCGGAGGTACACGCGAAAAAGGGGACGAAAAAGACATTTTGGAAGAATATGTTCGAGGCGCGATTCAACACAATCATAAAACCGGTAAGCCTGAAGCTTATTGCTGACCCTCAGCAGGTCTACCTCTCGGATGAGGGTTTCTTCCAATTTGTGTTGATGCATGAGATCTGTCATGCAGTCGGCCCTCGCACCGTTAAGGTTGGTTCCAAAAAGGGGATGGCCGCAAATGCTGCAATCGGGCCTGACTATAACGGCCTTGAGGAGGCGAAGGCGGATGTGGTTGGACTCCACTCTCTTTACTATTTGATGGACAAAGGTGTTGTGGAAAAGGAACGGGAGAGAGAGTTCCTTGTATCATATCTCGGCAGCCTGTTCAGATCTGTCCGCTTTGGGTTTGCAGAAGCGCACGGTAAGGCGGCCGCTATTGAGCTGAACTACCTCATGGAAAACAAGAGTCTTGTCTACAACAAAGACTTAAAGCGCTGGTCTGTCGACTTTGAGAAGATTCGATCCGGAATAAAAGACTTGTCACGGGATCTGTTAATACTTGAGGGGGATGGGGACGGTCAAAAAGTCCAGCAGTTCTTTAACAAGTACGTGGTTGTTTCTTCAGAACTCAAAGAGAGTCTCGACATGGTGAAAGACATTGCTATTGACGTTCTTCCAAAATACACTATTCAATGGTGACGCATCGTTTTGTCCATGGCCGGTGGGGGATTCCCGCCGGCCGGGTTTGTTGCTAATGCCAGCCGTATCTCCCGTCAAATACCTTCAAAAGCCCTCAAAACCAGCCTGAATTGATAAAATCCCCTTGACTTTCGCATGCAAAAGAGTATCTTTGCAGTGGAGAAAGTGGGTAAAAATGGTGAAATGTGGGTAATCTGTCCCGCTGTCCCACGCCTCTGTTTATTGTGACATCATCGGTTGAAATGTCCTCGTTCAAAGGAACATATAGCTATTCAGTGGATTCGAAGGGTCGCGTTAATCTTCCATCCAAATTGCGGAAGTACGTTTCTCCGGAGGCCAACGACACTTTTGTTATAACGCGGGGTTACGATCAGTGCTTGTTCGTTTATCCCCTTGATGAGTGGAACAATCAGGAAGACTCTATTCGGGCACTTTCCCCGTCTGACCCAAAGCATCGCTTCTTCATGCGACTACTACTCCAACATGCAACAGAGTCGCAGCTGGACGGTCAATCGCGCATTACTATCCCGCGTGAATTGTTAGAGATCGCGCGAATCGAGGGGGATGCAAGAATTATTGGAATGCTTGATCACATCGAGATCTGGAATCCAGGTGTATACGACGAATATCTCAAAGCGCAACCTGAAACGTACGAAAATGTTGCTCAGGTTGTTTTTGGTGATAAGTAAACACAGACGTCGTTGTGAACGATGCGCCTGAGGTACCACGAGCCCGTTCTCATTACCGAGGTACTCGAGCATCTTATAACCGATACCGGGGCGGTCTACGTTGACGCGACCGTTGGAGGTGGAGGGCACGCCGAAGGAATCTGTCGTCGACTTCGGACCCCAGGCCGTGTTATTTGTTTCGACGCGGACGAGGAAGCAATAGCTCATGCGCGGAAACATTTGGAGCAATTCGGTGGACAGGTAGAGTTTGTGCACGCAAACTTTACTCAATTGAAAAGTGAACTATGTTCCAAAAGAGTCGGGACAGTGGGAGGCATTCTGTTTGATCTTGGCGTGTCCTCACACCAACTGGATGAACCGGCCCGAGGGTTCAGCTTTCGTTCGGACGAGCCATTAGACATGAGAATGGATCGCCAAGGCAGGAAAACAGCAAGAGACGTGGTGAATAACACGGATGAACCGATGCTTGCCGATCTGCTCTGGCGGTACGGTGAGGAACGTGGGTCTCGTCGAATTGCGAAGTCAATAATCGCAGCGCGTCCCGTTGAAACGACAGGACAGCTTAAGAAGATCATTGAATCCGCTGTTGCCCGGAAGCATTCGATAAAGAGCATCGCACGAGTTTTCCAGGCACTTCGGATTGAAGTCAATGATGAACTGAGAAATCTTGACACAGCTTTGCTTAGCGCTGTCGACCTACTACAAAAGGGAGGGAGATTGGCTGTACTGTCGTATCACTCGCTCGAAGACAGAATCGTGAAAGAATTTTTCAGAAGAGAATGCGCTACCCGGGTTCGATCTGCGCATAAGTATGTACCCGACAAAGAGATTGCCCCCCGCGCGCGACTGCTGACAAAGAAACCAATTACTGCTTCCGAGGAAGAAGTGGAACGGAATTCTCGGGCACGGAGTGCAAAACTAAGAGTGGTGGAGCGAATATGACGCGACCGCTCCGTGACGACATTGAGGTTCTGCTCAATCGAGCCCGTCAGGATTCGCCGCGGCCGCAGGCTCCCGATGATGAAGATCGAAGACCGAACTTTGGACGAGATCCGCAGGCTGCAACTCCCGGGTACGCGATAAGACCAAATCGCCGGGCGACTAGGCGAAAGATCTCGATGTTCTCAATCGTTCTGATGCTGATGGCATTGGGGGCAGGCACGGTCTTCTATATTAGTAACGTCATTGCGGTCAATCGGCTGGCGGTGGAAGTGAGTGACCTCAGAGCGAAGCTAGAGAAGGTGCAAAACACGAACGCCAGCCTTCATGCCGAAATCAACAAAAAGGCAAGCTGGGACCGCATTGGTAAGATTGCAACGGAAGAGCTTGGCTTTCAATACACGAAGGAACAACCAGGCCTTTTTCATATTGACCAGGGCAAACT